>JBBQTQ010000026.1:0-31088 GCA_038213135.1 Gaiellales bacterium | reverse complement strand
CGAGCGCCGGCCCGGCGACGGTGCGGATTCCGACGCCGAGCTCCTCGCGGATAATGTAGCTCAGGCTGGTCTTGCCGAGCCCCGGCGGGCCGACGAGCAGGACGTGGTCGAGCGCCTCGCCGCGGGCCTGGGTCGCCTCGAGGGCGATCGAGAGCTGTTCCTTGACGCGCTCCTGGCCGACGAACTCGTCGAGTCGGCGCGGCCGTAGCGACTGCTCGAGCTCGTCCTCGTCGACGGCGACGGCCGGCGCGAGGAACTGCGAGCTCATGCTGCTTTCCGCAGGGCGCGCCGGACGCGCTCCTCGGCCGGCAGCTCCGGATCGATGCCGACGAGCGCCCGCTCGGCCTCGACCAGGGAGTAGCCGAGCTCGACGAGCGCATCGCGCGCCGCGACTCCTCCCTCCGGCACGGCGACGACAGAGCCCATCTTCTCCTTCAGCTCCAGCACGACCCGCTGCGCGGTCTTGCGTCCGATTCCCGGAATCGCCTCGAAGCGGGCGGTGTCCTCGAGCACGATCGCGCGGCGGAGATCCGCGGCCGGCGAACCGGAGACGATTGCGAGCGCGACCTTCGGCCCGACCCCGTTCACCCCGAGCAGCAGCTCGAAGAGCTCGCGCTCGGAGGGGTCGGCGAAGCCGTAGAGCTGCAGCGCGTCCTCGCGGACGACGAGATAGGTCTCGAGCTCGACCTCCCCCGCTCCGTCGGCACGGCGCAGGGCAGCGGGGGTGACCTGGAGCAGGTAGCCGACGCCGTTCACGTCGAGCACGAGCCCGTCGGCGCGCCGCGCCACGGGACGGCCCCGGAGTCGAGCGAGCACTAAACCGCCTTCCGCAGCAGCGGCGAGGCGAGCGAGTGGCAGATCGCCACGGCGAGCGCGTCGGCGGCATGCGTCGAGCTGGGCGGGTCGCCGAGCCCGAGGATCATCGTCACCATCCGCCCGACCTGATCCTTCTCGGCCCGGCCGTAACCGCAGACGGTCTGCTTCACCCGGGCCGGTGCGTACTCAACGCACTCGACGCCGGCGAGCGCGCACCCGACGAGGATGGCGCCCCTGGCCTGTCCGACAGAGAGCGCGGTGCGGGCGTCGGCGCCGACGAACGACTCCTCGAGCGCGACGGCACCCGGCCGGTGCTCCTCGATGAGCTCGCGAACCCGCTCGAAAATCGTCTTCAGGCGCTGCTCCGGTCGCTCGCGAGCGGACGTCGGCCACCACCCGTGCTCGATGGCCCTGAGGCGCCCTGCGCTTTCGTGGACGAGACCGTATCCGCAAGCAGCCGTCCCTGGATCGATGCCGAGAACCGTCACACGAAGAGGTTAGGCGCCGGATCGGACGTTCCTGCCCGTGGCGCGTTTGCTCTTCGAAAGCGCTGGGCACCCACGTTGTGTTGCAGATCGCAAAGGTCATTCGGAAGCGGCTCGATCGAGACGGAATCGCACTCGATCTGAACGCCCTCCGTCGCGGTCAACGCACAGGAGCGCTCGACCTACGCCAAGGCGTCGAGCGCAAGGAAGCGCAAGCGACCGAAGGAGGACTAGATGGGCGAAGAGCAGGGGTACCAGAAGCTGAGCCGCGAAGAGCTCGAGGCTCTCGCGGGCGAGGCGCTGCCCGAGCGGGCCGCGATGTCGCTGATCAACGCGAACATCGCCGCCCCCGTGAACATCGCTGCCGCGCTGAACGTGCTGAGCGACAACTCCGTCGCCTACGCGAACGCGCAGCAGACCGCCCCGATCACGCAGAGCAACTGATGGGCGAGCAGTCGGAGTTCCGGCCTGTGACCCGGGAAGAGCTGAACGAGCTCGCCGGCGAGGAACTGCCGGAGCGGGCCGCGATGTCGCTGATCAACGCGAACATCGCGATCCCGGTCAACGCCGCGATCGCGGCGAACGTGCTCTCCGACGGTGCGACGGCGTACGCCAACGCCGCGCAGCAGACACCCATCAACCAGGGCAACTAGGAGGTCTGATGGCAGACGAGACGCAGTACCGCAAGCTGACCCGCGAAGAGCTCAACGAGCTCGCCGGCGAGGAGCTGCCGGAGCGGGCCGCGATGTCGCTGATCAACGCCAATCTCGCGGCGCCGTTCAACGCCGCTGTGGCGTTGAACGCGTTCAGCGACCACTCGACCGCATACGCGAACGCGGTCCAGAACGCTCCGATCACGCAGAGCAACGGCTAACGGCATGAGTGAAGGGGTGGCGTCCGAGCAGAGGACGGTCGTCGAGCCCGCGAAGCGAACGGCGCCGCCCCTTCTCTCGCTCCCGACGTCGAGCTGATCGGCGAGTACGAGGGCTCCGGTTCAAGGAGGCTCCGTACGTCGTCCGGCGGCCCGACGGCCAGGTGATCCAGCTGCCGAAGCTGCTCTACCTGATCGCCGAGAACGCCGACGGCACTCGCAGTTACGAGGAGGTCGCCGAGCGGGTGTGACCGAGGCGTCCGGCCGCGGCGTCGGCGCGGACGACGTGAGGTTCCTGGTCGAGAAGAAGCTGGCGCCTCTCGGCCTTTTCGCGGGTGCGAACGGCGCCGTCGCGGAAACGCCGAAGCTCGACCCGATGCTGTTGCTCCGGCAGTTCGGCAGCAGCGTCAGTGCACCCAGCTCGGCCGACCGGGCCCAGCTGCAACGCGCGCTCCGCTCGGGATCCGTCGAGATCGTCGCCGGCCGCAGCGACCATCTCCTGCACGACCTCGTCGTGCACGCCGACCTCGGCGTCGACGTGCCCCGGTCGCTGCAGCACGCGCTCGGGACGAGCGTCGGCGCAGATGTGCGCTTCGAGCTCGGGATCGCGCACCCCTCAGAGCATTGAGCGACCCCTCGTTCGAGGGATTTAGCGCCACCCCGAACCGCACCTATTGTGAGAGGGATCGGAAAGCCTGCCTTGCCGAAGCCCAATCGCCTCATCCGCCTCGTGCCCGCCCTGTTGTCGGCTGGGCTCCTGCTCGCGCCGGGACCGGCGAGCGCGGACACGACACCCGTGACCGCGACGCTCACGATCTACGTCAACGGGATCGGCACGGTCAAGGGACCGGGGATCGACTGCGGTGAGAAGGGCAAGGACTGCACGGAGACCTATCCGCTCGGGACGAGCGTGACCCTGACGGCAATGGCCAGCACCAAATCGCTCGTCTCCGGCTGGGCCGGCGGCTGCGGCGGCACCGGTGACACCTGCACCGTCGTCATGGACACCGGCTCGAAGGTCGTGACCGCCGTGTTCGGCTTCGTCGAGACGATTGCCGTATCGGCACAGGGTTCGGGCTCGGGGACGATCCAGAGCGACCCGGCCGGGATCGACTGCGGCAGCACCTGCGCCTGGTCGTACACCGGCGACACGCCTGTGATTCTCAGCGCCGTCCCGAAGCCGGGCTCCGTCTTCGTCGGCTGGAGCGGGAACGGCTGCAAGGGCAACGGCTACTGCACCCTTCACGTCACATACGGGTCGCTGATGGTCTACGCGCGCTTCGAGAAGAAAGGCGGAGGCGGCTCGTCCGGCGGCGGCTCCTCGGGTGGCGGCTCCTACAGTCCGCCGGCGACGACGTTCGCCACGGCGCTCGGCGGCGCCGCCCAGATGACCTCGCTCGGGCGGCTGCTCGTCGTCCGCTTCAAGTGCTCACGGCCGGCCGCGGTCACGCTTCATACGTACTACGGCAGCCACCCGTTCAGCACGGCCAGCGTGAACGTCACGAAGGGCCCGACGACGATCCGCCTGCCGATGCCCTCGAATGCGCCCGGCGGTACCTATACGGTCAGCGCCCGTCTCGACGACGGAGCCGGCCACGTCGTCACGCTGCGCTGGTCGCTCGCCCTGCCCGGCTAGCCCGCGACGGTCTCGAGCACGCGCTCGGGGATGTCGAAGTTCGCGTAGACGTCCTGGACGTCGTCGTTCTCGTCGAGCGCGTCGAGGAGCCGAAGGACCTTCCTGGCGACGGCCTCGTCCTCGACCGGAACCGTCGTCTTGGGCAACAGCGTCGGCTGGGCCGACTCGACCGTGAAACCGGCCTGCTCGAGAGCGGCACGGACGGAGTGCAGATCCTCGGGCGCCGTTGTGACGCGATAGCTCGAGCCCTCCCCGGCGACATCCTCCGCGCCCGCGTCGGCAGCGGCGAGCATCAGCTCCTCCTCGTCCGCATGCGCGGCGTCGACCAGGACCACGCCCTTGCGCTCGAAGAGCCAGGCGACCGCGCCCGACTCGGCGAGGTTGCCGTCGTTCTTGGCGAAGAGGTGACGGACATCCGAAGCGGTGCGGTTGCGGTTGTCGGTGAGGGCCTCGACGAGGAGGGCGACGCCGCCCGGCCCGTAGCCCTCGTAGGAGATGTGCTCGAAGGCCGTGGCGTCGGCTCCGGCGCCGCTGCCGCGGGCGATCGCGCGCTCGATGTTGTCCTTGGGCATCGACGCCTCGCGCGCCTTCTCGATCGCGTTCTGCAGCGCGAGGTTCGCGGTCGGGTCGCCTCCACCCTCACGGGCGGCGACGATGATCGCGCGTGAGAGCTTCGAGAAGAGCTGGCCGCGCTTCGCGTCGGCGGCGCCCTTCTTGTGCTTGATCGACGACCACTTGCTATGCCCTGACATTCGTCTCCTCCCGAACGAGCTCGAGAAAAGCCACGTGCACGCGCGTGTCGTCGGTCAACTCGGGATGGAACGAGGCGACGAGGATGCGCCCGTCGCGGAGCAGGACAGGCTCGCCGTCGAGTTCGGCGAGCACCTCGACGCCGGGGCCGGTCTCGCGCACTCGCGGCGCGCGGATGAAGACGCCGCGCAGCGGCTCCGGATCTCCCTCCAGCGTCAGGTCTGCCTCGAAGCTCGCGACCTGCCGGCCGTAGGCGTTGCGGTCGACTTCGAGGTCGGCGAGACCGAGGTGCTCGCGGTCGAGCAGGATCATCCCCGCGCAGGTGCCGAGGATCGGTTGGGCAAAGCTCCGGATCGCCTCTTCGAGCCCGTAGAGCCGGATCAGGCGGCCGATCGCCGTCGACTCGCCGCCGGGGATGACGAGGCCGTCGAGCCCGGCGAGCTGCTCCGGCTTGCGCACCTCGACGACCTCAGCGCCGAGCCCGCGGAGCATCGCCGCGTGCTCGCGGAAGTTGCCCTGGACGGCGAGAACCCCGATCGTGAGCTGCTCCATCAGAAGAAAATCTATCGCTGGCTTGGGCGCGCAGGGCCGAGGGACAGGCCTCTTGAGGCCTGTCCCTCACACCCAATCGCCAGCAGGGGACTACCAGCCCCGCGTCTCAAGCAGCTCTTCAGGCGGAATCGAGGCCGCGGAGATCCCGACCATCGCCTCACCCAGCCCTGCCGAGACGCGCGCCAGCACCTCGCCGTCGCGGTAATGCGTGGTCGCCTCGACGATCGCCTTCGCCCGCGTCGAGGGGTCGCCCGACTTGAAGATCCCCGAGCCGACGAAGACGCCGTCCGCGCCGAGCTGCATGCAAAGCGCCGCGTCGGCCGGCGTCGCGATCCCGCCCGCGGTGAACGTCACCACCGGCAGCCGCTGATGCTCGGCGACCCAGCGCACGAGCTCGTACGGGGCGCGCAGCTCCTTCGCCTCCGAGTAGAGCTCCTCCTCGGCGAGAGCGCCGAGCCGCCGCACGTGCCCGAAGACCGAGCGCATGTGCGTGACCGCGTTGACGATGTCGCCGGTGCCCGCCTCGCCCTTGGTGCGGATCATCGCCGCGCCTTCGGCGATGCGCCGCAGCGCCTCGCCCAGGTTCGTGCAACCGCAGACGAACGGCACCTTGAACGCCCACTTGTCGACGTGGTGCTCGAGGTCGGCCGGCGTGAGCACTTCGCTCTCGTCGATGTAGTCGACTTCGAGCGCCTCCAGGATCTGCGCCTCGACGAAGTGCCCGATGCGGCACTTGGCCATCACCGGGATCGTCACCGCCTCCTGGATCTCCGTGATCTTGTCCGGATCGGCCATGCGGGCGACGCCGCCGTCCCGCCGGATGTCGGCCGGAACGCGCTCGAGCGCCATTACCGCGACCGCGCCGGCGTCCTCCGCGATCCGCGCCTGCTCGGCCGTGACGACGTCCATGATCACGCCGCCCTTGAGCATCTCGGCGAGACCCGTCTTGACTCGGAGCGTCCCTACCTCGGCCATCGCCGACGAATTGTAGTTACGACGCGGCGGTCTGACCCGGTCGAGGCTCCTCGAGCCCCGTCTCGGGCGGGCCAACGGGCACAGGCCGCGGCGGCCGCAGGTAGAGCCGGTCGTAGGCGAGCCCTGCGAGAACCGCGCCCACGCACGGTCCGACGAGCCAGATCCAGGAGTGCGACGTCCAGCCGTCGTTGACGAGGATCGGCCCGAAGGCCCGCGACGGGTTGAACGCCGCGCCGGTCAGCCGGCCGAAGCCGAGAGCGCCGAGCGCGATCGTGAAGCCGATCGACAGGCCGGCGATCGACTTGAACGTCCCCCGCGGGTCGGCGGCAGTCGCGAACACGACGAAGACGAGGAAGAACGCGCCGACACCCTCGACGAACGCGCCTGCCCCGCTCCCGATCAGCGGGTTCAGCGCGGGCGAGCCGAGATGGGTCGGATTCACTGCCACGCTCGGATAGATCCACCAGAGCAGCAGTGCCGCACTGATCGCCCCCGCCATTTGGAACGCCCAGTAGACGACGCCGAGCACCCAGGACATGCGCCGGGTCGCGAGGAACGCGAGCGTCACGGCGGGATTGAAGTGTCCGCCCGAGATGTGCCCGAGGGCGGAGACGAAGACCGCGATCACCAATCCGTGAGCGAGCGCAACTGCCGTCAGGTCGCCGCCGCTCATCACCACGCCGGCGCCGACGAACGTCAGCGCGAAGGCGCCCACGAACTCCGCGAATCCGCGCCGGAAGTAGTCGCCTTGCACGCGCCGGAGAGTAGGACGCGCACCGGACGGATCGCGACTACCCCGCGGCCTGGAGGGCGGCGAGCTTCGCCGCCTCGATCTTCTGCGGCGTCGTTGCGTCGTGCGACCAGAGCGGCCACGAGAACGGAGTCGGCCCCTTCAGGTCGCAGCCGATCGAGCACGCGAGCTTCACACCGGCGCGGCTGGCACTGAAGAGCCCCGCACCGCCGAGGATCGACCAGACCTTCGAGATTCCGCGTTTCTGACGGACGATGTTGAGCACCGCCCAGTCCTCGGCGCCGTCGCGAATCTGCTCGACCCGCGCCGAAGTGATCGGCCCCGACACGCTGCCCGGGTAGATCAGGACGCGCCCGCCGTTCTGGGCGACGCTGTCGAGCGGATTACCGGTGAAGTTCGTCAGCCCCTCGTAGAGCAGCCCCTGCACGTTCTCCAGCGCTGCCCAGAGCGGAAACATGCGCGCATCGGAGACCGGCTCGCTCGCCAGAAACCCGGGCGTGGCCCCGGCGCCCTGGTAGGTGTACGACCAGATCAGCTTCCCGTTCGCGCGGGCCTGCTGGATCGGCTTGTACTTGTCGCGCTCGTGGCTGATGTGCTTCTTCGCCTGGCTCGGGTTCGTGTACTGCCCGTAGAAGCGGCTCGCGAGCACCGTCCAGATGTCGACGTCGTTTGTGCCCTTGCCGTCCCAGAGGTACTTGTTCCCGGCGAACGGGTTGCCGGTGACGAGCTCCTTCGAGCCGGGGAAGCACTTGTGCGCGGCCTCGGCCTGCTTGCCGACGAGCGTGAAGCCGGCCGCACCCGGCTCGTCCTGGCCGTACAGGTACGGAATCACGTTCGGGTTCGTGAAGTTGTGCTGCTGCCAGTAGTCGTGGACGGCCTGCAGGTACGGGCACCAGGTGTCGGGCCTCTTCGGATCGACGCCCGCGATGTAGTTGCCGGGCGAGGTGCGGTTGTTCGAGATGGGGAGCGCCATCGCCGGGAAGCCGCCCGCTGACGAGACCTGGTTGGCCATGTTCGTCGCCGAGTCCTTCCACCAGCGGCGGTCGGTCGTGTAGCCGGCCGGAGTCGCGGGCTCTCCGTAGCCCCAGAGCGTCGTCCCGATCCGGTTGCGGGCGAGGAACGCGAAGAGCGCGTTGTTGGCGGTCAGGTAGTCCGCCGGCGGCTTGAGCCCGTAGAGCTTGGCCGCAGTGTTCAGGTACGTCTCCGCGCTCATCACGAATGCCGTCGGCAGATTCCCCTTCGACGTCGTGGGCGGCGGGATCGTCACGGGGAAGACGCGCACCAGCAGCGGCACGTTCGTCGCCTTGCCGTCGGCGGTGACGGAGATCGTCCCCTTGTAGCTCCCCGGAGTCGTGCCGTACGGCACGGTGACCTGCACCCAGATCGGCTGGTTCGGCTTCTCGGCGTTTTTCGCGATGCCGTCCCAGGGCGGCAGCGCGTCGGGAAGTGTCCGCCCGCCGCCGAACGAGACGAAGTGGCCGAAGAGGAGCTGGACGGTGATGTTCCCGAGGTTGCCCTTGTCGACGACCGCGGTGAGGCTGTGCGCATTGGTCACCACGATGATCCCGTCCTCGACCTCGCCGATCGCGGTGTTGAGGCTGACGGCCGTGCCGCCGGCCGGGGGAAGCGGTCCGGTCGGGAGGATGGTCGTCGACGAGGGGTAGGTCGCGATCGCGGCGCTCGCCACGGAAGCCGGGCCGAGGAAGGCCAGGACGGCGACGGAGACAAGTGCGCGCTTCGAGGTCATCTGCCTGCTTCTACCCGGCGACACGTTACCCGCAACCCTCCGGCGCCCTGCTGTGTAAGGATCTGTCCGTGCCTAGGAGCTTCCTATGCGCGTGAGCAGGGCGGGGTTCCTGCGCACCGGCGCGGCGATCGCGATCACGAGCTCACTCGCGCCGTCGGCCGGCGCCACGGTCGGGCCGCTCAGCGACAGCGACCAGGCCTCGAGCGCGCTCGACCCCTACCTGAGCTGAGGTGACCCATGGCTAAACAGACGTACTCGGCGAGCGAGGCGGCGCGCGCGCTCGGGATCAGCCTCGACACGCTCCGCCGCTGGGACAAGGAAGGGCAGATCAAGACCAAACGCGACTCCGGGAATCGCCGCGTCGTACCCGCAGCGGAGGTCGAGCGGCTGCGCGGAGCCGACGCACGGCGCGGCTTCAGCGCCCGCAACCGCTTCCGGGGGATCGTGCGCGCGGTGGAGCTCGACGGGCTCGTCGCGCGCGTCGAGATCGACGTGACCGAGCCGTCGCGGGTCGTCGCCCTGATCACGCGGGACTCCGCGGAGGAGCTCGACCTGAAGCCGGGGATGAGCGCCGCCGCAGTGGTCAAGTCGACCTCGGTGATGGTGGAGCGATGAGGACGCTGGCGATCGTCGCCGCCGCTCTGGCGCTCGGCGGGGGCAGCACGGCGAGCGGCAGGTCGACCGCCCAGATCACCGTCCTCGCCGCGGCCTCGCTGACAAACGTCTTCCCCCGGATCGACTCGCAGCCGCGGTACTCGTTCGCCGGCTCGGACACGCTCGCGGCGCAGATCCAGCAAGGCGCCCCGGCCGACGTCTTCGCCGCCGCGAGCACGAAGTTCCCCGACCAGCTCTTCGCGCAGGGCCTTGTCGAGAAGCCCGTCGTCTTCGCGCGCAACCGGCTCGTGCTGGTCACTCCGCAGTCGAACCCAGCGGGAATCCACTCGGTCTACGACCTGCGCAAGCCGGGGATCAAGCTGGTGATCGCCGGGCCCACGGTGCCGGTCGGCTCGTGCACGCGCACCGTGCTGAACAACATGGGCCTGTCGAGCGTGCTCTCGAACGTCGTCAGCCAGGAGGTAGACGTCCGTAGCGTCCTCGCCAAGGTGACGCTCGGCGAGGCCGACGCAGGCTTCGTCTACGTCACCGACGCGCTCACCGTCCCCGGTCAGGTGCAGACGATCCAGATTCCCGCGTGGGCGCAGCCGAAGCAAAGCTACGAGATCGCGGTCGTCAAAGGGACGTCGAAACGCGCGGGCGCAGTTGCGTTCATCAAGGCGGTACTGAGCAAGCGGGGCCAGGCGCTCATGCGCAAGGCCGGCTTCTTGCCGCCGCCCGCCGGCACCACCTACAAGGGCTGAGCCGGATGCGCCGGCTGTTCGGGCTGACGCTCGTCGTCGCGAGCGGAGTCGCAGCGCTGTTCCTGCTCCTGCCGCTGATCGCGATCTTCGCGCGCGTCTCGCCGGGAACCCTGATCGGCCAGCTCGGCCACCGCGTCGTCGTCGACGCCCTGATCGTCAGCCTGAAGACGAACGCGATCGCGGAGGCGCTGATCCTGCTCGTCGGCACCCCGGCTGCCTACCTGATCGCCTCCCACCGGAGCTTTCCGGGACGCAAGGCGGTGCTGACGCTGATCGAGTTGCCGCTCGTGCTGCCGCCTGCGGTCGCCGGGATCGGGCTGCTCGCTGCCTTCGGCCGCGTCGGACTGCTCGGCTCGTCGCTCCAGGTGTTCAGGATCGAGCTGCCGTTCACCACCGCGGCCGTCGTGCTCGCGGTCGTCTTCGTCGCGAGCCCGTTCTACGTGCGCGCCGCGATCGCGGCCTTCGAGTCGGTCGACCGCAACCTGCTCGACGCCTCGCGTACGCTCGGCGCGAGCCCTGCGAGGACGTTCCGGCGCGTTGCCCTGCCGCTCGCCGTGGGCGGTCTCGGCGCGGGAGCAGCGCTCGCGTTCGCCCGCGGAATCGGCGAGTTCGGCGCGACGATCATGTTCGCCGGCAGCCTCCAGGGACGCACGCAGACGCTGCCGCTTGCGATCTACGCGCAATTCGAGCAGAACTTCGACACCGCGCTCGCGATCGGCGCCCTCCTCGTCGTTGCCAGCGGTGTGCTCCTGTTCGCGATCAAACTGAGACCAGGATGGACGCGCTCAGCCTCGAGATCGCTCTTCCGCTCCGCGCCTTCAGCGTCGAGCTAGCGCTCGAGCTCGGGGCGGAGACGCTCGCGCTCGTCGGGCCCTCGGGCGCGGGCAAGACCACGGTCCTGCGCGCGATCGCCGGGCTCGCCCAGCCTGCGTCGGGCCGGATCGCCTACGGCGAGGAAGTCTGGTTCGACAGCGAGCGTGGGATCGACCTGCCCGCCGACCAGCGTTCGGTCGGGCTCGTCTTCCAGGAGTACGCGCTCTTCCCGCACATGACCGTCGGCGAGAACGTGGCGTACGGAGGGCGGCCGCGGGCCGCAAAGCTCCTCGAGCGGCTGCGCATCGACCACCTTGCCGGGGCGAAGCCGCCCGAGCTCTCCGGCGGCGAGCGCCAGCGCGTTGCGCTCGCGCGCGCGCTCGCGCGCGACCCAAAGGTGCTGCTCCTCGACGAGCCGCTCTCCGCGCTCGACGCTCACACCCGCCGCGAGGTTCGTGCGGAGCTGGGCGAGCTGCTCGACGGCCTCCGGCTCCCCACGCTCCTCGTCACTCACGACTTCGACGACGCCTCCGTGCTCGCGGACAGCATCGCCGTCATCGACGAGGGGCGGCTGCTCCAACGGGGCACCGCGGAGGCGCTGATCGCCAACCCCGGCGATTCCTTCGTCGCGAGCCTGACGGGCGCCAACGTCCTGCGCGGCCACGCCAGGCGCGCGCCCAACGGCCTGACCGAGGTCACGCTCGACCGCGGGGACAGGCTCTTCTCGAGCGACGAAGGCGCGGGCGACGTGGGCGTCTCGATCCAGCCGTGGGAGATCTCGATCGGCGTCGAGCCGGTCGAGGACTCGACCCTCAACCACCTCCAGGGCGAGATCAGGTCGATCGTCACGATCGGCAACCGCGCCCGCGTCCGGATCGGCCCGCTGACCGCGGAGATCACCGCCGCGTCGGCGGAGCGGCTCGGGTTACGCGAGGGCCTCGTGGTCTACGCGTCGTTCAAGGCGACAGGCACGCGGCTCGTGCCGCTCCGATCGAAAGTGGGCTCGCTTGGATTCGAACCAAGGACCAACGGATTATGAGTCCGCTGCTCTGACCAGCTGAGCTACGAGCCCGGCCGGGCCAGCGTAACCCCTAAAGCGGCGCGCGGCGGATGCCGATTGAGTGGACATGCGCCACCTCTGGAAGCTCGCGATCCTCGGTCTTGCGGCCGCTGCGGCAGCCGGTTGCGCCGGTGTCGGCGGCGGCTCGCACAAGCAGGGTGCTGCACCGCACAAGGTGCGACCCGGCCAGCCGATGCAGCAGTTCTCCGTGAAGGAAAGCGAGTGGAAGCTCGACCCGAGCCGGATCACATTCGACCGCGCAGGCGTCTACCGCTTCCAGGCCGTCAACGTCGGCCACGTCGCGCACGCCCTCGCGATCGTCAGCCCCGCAGGAGTCGCCGTGAAGACCGCGTGGATCAAGCCCGGCCAGTCGACGACGGTCGACGTCGTCGTCTCGAGCCACGGTAACTACCGCTTCTTCGACCCGATCCACCGGCACCACGCCGGCATGTCGGGGCTCGCAATTCTCGGGTAAGGCCTTTTCAGCCGAACGAAGCCCGCGAAGCGGGCTTTAGGTGAGGCGCGGCCGTCTCCGGTTTGTCATTTCCCGACGTGACGAATCCGCCCAGATGCTTCACAATGCGCGCGTGAAGGTCTACCAGAGCGAGAAGAGCTTCCGGACCGCGGGTGGGCTCCAGGTGCTGGACATCACCGACGAGGTGACCGAGGCCGTCGCCGCCAGCGGCGTCCAGGACGGGATCGCCTGCGTCTACTCGCCCCACACGACCTGCTGCGTGCGCGTGAACGAATTCGAGAGCGGCTTCTTCGAGGACTTCGCTGCGATGCTGAAGCGCCTCGTTCCGAGCGAGAGCTACTACGCGCACGACGACTGTGACCGCCGCACCGAGAACATCTGCCCTGAGGACGTCGACTTCGGCAACGGGCACTCGCACTGCATGGCGATGCTGCTCGGCACGGCCGGCGAGTCGATCCCGATCCGCAACGGCGAGCTCCAGCTCGGCACCTGGCAGCGCGTGCTCTTCATCGAGCTCGACCGCGAGCGCGATCGTCGGTGGCTGGTGCAGGTGGTCGGGACTTAGGTTTTTCAGCCGAACGAAGCCCGCCGGAGGCGGGCTTTAGGTGAGGCGCGGCCGTCTCCGTGACCCATTCTCAGACCGCGGGCCGCTCCGCCGCACGTAAGTCCTCGACCCGCGGCTCGCGCGCCGGCCCGGGCAGGTCGAAGATCCAGAAGTCCCGCCCCGTGACGTGGGTCGCCACGTTGTAGACGGGCACGGCGCCGACGAAGCCCTCGAACGCGCCGGCGTGCGCATGGCCGTGGACGACGAGGTCGGGCCGGTGGTCGGCGATCGGGCGGCCGAGGCGGTCGCTGCCGAGGAACGCCCAGATCCCGCGCGGCTCGCCCTCGAGCGTCGTCTGCGTCGGCGAGTAGTGGAGCAGGACGATCCTGATCTCGCAGTCCGCGATCGCCGCCAGCTCGCGGTCGAGCGCTTCGACGTCCAGGGTCGTCTCCGCGTAGACCTGTCGCAGGAGCGGCTCGCCGAAATCCGGCAGCGCGCTGTCCGGGAAGCCGCCGACGAAGCCCTTCAGGCCGACGATTCCCACCCGGCTGCCGCCGATGCGGGGTACGGGCTGGGCGTGGCGGACGATCCCGACTTCCTCCAGACCCTGAAGAGGGCCGCGGCCGCGCTGCGCGACGCCGAGATTCCCTTCCTCCTCGGCGGCGGACTCGCGATCTGGGCGCACGGCGGCACCGAGTCCGACCACGACATCGATTTCATGCTCAAGCCCGACGACGCGGAGCGCGCCCTGCAGGCGCTGGCGGAAGCGGGCATGCGGACGGAACGCCCGCCCGAGCACTGGCTCTACAAGGCGTTCGACCGCGACTGGATGATCGACCTGATCTTCTATCCTGCCGGCCTCGACGTCGACGAGGCGCTCCTCGCCCGCACCGACGAGATGGAGGTCAAGGCTATGTCGATGCGCGTGATGCGACCCGACGACGTGCTCGTGACGAAGCTGATGGCGATGAACGAGCACACGATGAACTTCGAGTCGTGCCTCGAGATCGCCCGTTCGCTCCGCGAGAAGATCGACTGGGACTACGTACGGTCACGGACGGGCTCGTCACCATTCGCGCGCGCCTTCTTCGAGATCGTCGAGGGACTCGAGATCGTCGACGAGAGAGACCTCCGGAGCCGCCCTAAGTCAGCTGAGACCGAGGGACGGGCCCGGGTTGCGGGCCTGTCCCTCACCCAACGACGTAGGTAAGACCGCTAGCTGAGGACGCAGGCCGGCAGCAAGACCCGGAAGGAAGCGCCGCCGCCCGTGCCGTCCTCGACCCAGGCTCGGCCGCCGTGCAGCGCCGCGAACCGCGCCACGAGCGCGAGGCCAATGCCCGTGCCGGGGTCGCTCGAGAGGACCTTCGAGCCCCGGTTGAAGATGTCGAACAGGCCCGCCTTGAACTCGTCGGGTACGCCCGGCCCCTCGTCGTCGACGGCGATCAGGAGGTCGCCGCCCTCCGCCTCGACGCTGAGCGAGATCCGGGTGCCGGCAGGCGTGTGCTTGACCGCGTTGGCCAGCAGGTTGTCGAGGATCCGCTCGAGCTTCGGCGCGTCGACATTCGCGACGACGGGCTGGACCGCGAGCGTCAGCCGCTGCTCGTCGAGCTCGTGCTCGGCGGCGAGCTGCCGCACGAGCGCAGCGACCTCGGTCGGCTCGCGGACGGCCACGAGCACCCCGCGTCGGAGGCGCTCGATGTCGAGCAGGTCGGCGAGCAGCCTGTCGAGCCGGTGGGCCTGCTGACCCAGCTGGTCGACGATCAGCTCCCGCGTCTCGTCGTCGAGCTCCGCGCCTCGCTCCTTCAGCGTCACCGCGAACCCGAGCACCGAGGTCAGCGGTGTCCGCAGCTCGTGCGACACGGTCGAGAGGATGTCCTCCCGCAAGCTCTCCGCCTGCTTGTGGTCGGTCACGTCTTGCGAGGTCCCGAGCATGCGAACCGGCTTTCCTGACTCGTCCACGACGACGCGTCCGCGGCCGTGGACGAGACGCACACCGCCTCGAGGCAGGACGATCCGGTGCTCGAACGAGAAGGGCTCGTGGGTCTCACGGGACCGGCTGACGGCTGCTTCGATCACGGCGCGATCGTCGGGATGGATCCGCTCGACATAGTCGGAGTACGCGACGGGCCCAACCCCCGGCTCGAGTCCGTAGATGCGGTAGAGCTCCTCCGACCAGAGGATCCGATCGGCTGCGATATCCCACTCCCAGCTGCCGATGTGCGTCAGCGCCTGCGCCTCGCCGAGCCGGGCCGCAGTCAGCGCGAGCTGCTCGCGTGAGCGCTCGCGCTCGGCGATCACGGCCGCGAAGACGAGCAGGCTGATCGCGAGGATGCCGACGAGCGCCTGGATCACCTGCACACGCTCGGTCGGGTTCGTGACGCTCACCGGAACGTCGCCTCGGAGCGTCCCCCAAGTCGCGAGCGCACCGACGAGGAAGGAGGCGATGGCAGCCCCGTCCTGGCGGAAGCGCAGCGCCGCCCAGAGCAGGAACGGGAAGAGAACGTAGGGGTAGCGCCAGCCGCCGAGCAGGAAGACGGCGGCTCCGGTCCCGCCGAGCGCCCCGACCAGCGCTGCCGCCTCCACGAGCCGGAGCGGCGGGTAGCGCCGCCAGCGCCAGGCGGCCGCCCCGAGCAGGAGCGGCACGACCCAGAGATCGCCCGCCGCGTCGCCGAACCACCAGAGCAACCAGGAAGAGCCGTACGAGCGCGTGAGCGAGCCTGCGAGCCAGAGGACAGTCGTCCCGTTCGTTGCGGCGATCAGGGTGCTGCCGAGCGCGCCGAGCAGGACGAGCTGCAGCACGTCCCGCACCCGCTCGAGCGAGTTGCGAAAGCCGAATCGGCGCAGGAGGTAGGCGCCGACGACCGCCTCGAGTGTGTTCCCCGGCGCGATACCCAGCGCGACGAGCGCTCCGGCGCCGCTCGTCGCGTTGACGACGAACGAGCCGAGGGTGATCGCCGGCCAGAGCCTCTGCCCGAAGAGCAACAGCGCCGCCAGCGAGATTCCCGACGGCGCCCAGACCGGGGTGATCACGCCGTGGGCGACCGAGAGGTCGATCCCGAACTTGCCCGCCGCGACGTAGACGCCCGCGACTGCTGCAAGCTCCAGGCCGTACCGCGCTACTGGGACGCGCGACAACCGCGGCATCTTAGGCTCCCTCGCCCTAGTTGGTGGTGTGAGGGACAGGCCTCAAGAGGCCTGTCCCTCGGTCTCAGCTCACCCTTCGCGGTACTTTCTACGCGGCCGGTCGAAAGGACTCGATCTCGCGTTGCATCGCGAGCAGCCCGAGCGCCCCTGCCTCGATCTGGCGGACGCGCTCGCGAGTGATCTCGAGCTCCCGGCCGATCGCCTCCAGCGACATCGGCTCTTGGTCGCCCGCGAGGCCGTAGCGCAGCGTGAGCACCTGCCGCTCGCGGTCGGGGAGCTCGGCGAGCGCCTTATGGAGCGCCTCCTCGCGGAGGTTCACCTCGAGCTCCTCCTCGACGCTTGCCTGCTCGGCGGCGAAGAGGTCGCCGTAGGCGCCGCCGTCGCCGTCGTCGCCGAGCGGCCGGTCGAGGCTCGTCACGGCGCGGGCGGCCTTCTTGACCTCGAGCACCTGATTCAGCGGCAGGTTCGCCGCCTTCGCGATCTCCTTCTCGGTCGGCGGCCGCTCGAGTTTCGCCACAAGGTCGCGCTCCGCGCGCGCGACCTTCTGCTCGCGCTCGACGATGTGCACGGGGATGCGAATCGTCCGCGACTTGTTGGCGACGCCGCGCTGCACGGCTTGGCGGATCCACCAAGTCGCGTAGGTCGAGAACTTGAACCCCTTGCGCCAGTCGAACTTCTCGGCCGCGCGGATCAGGCCGATGATCCCTTCCTGGATCAGGTCGAGCAGGGAGAGGCCGTGGCCCTGGTACTTCTTGGCGATCGAGACGACAAGGCGGAGGTTCGAGTTGATCATCAGGTCCTTCGCCTTCTCGTCGCCGCGCTCGATCCGCTTGGCGAGCTCGACCTCCTCCGCGGCCGTCAGCAGCTTGTACCGGCCCGCCTCGTTCAGGAACTGCTGCAGCGAGTCCATCGTCGAGTAGACGAGGTCGCCGTTCACGTAGACGGTGTCGTCCTCGTGGCCGATCCGGGCGCAGTCGTCGGTCACCTCGATGCCGCGCTCGTCGAGGGTCTCGTAGAGCCCCGCGACCTGTTCCTCGTCGAGCTCGAGCCCCTTCACCAGCTCGTTGAACGCCGTCAGGTTGACGCAGCCCTGCTCCTCGCCCTGTTCGAGCAGGACGGCGAGCTGGTCGTGCTTCAGCAACGGATCGTCGGTCATGACCTGGTAGAGGTGCCCGATCCTAGATGAGACCACACATTGCAGCCGTGTTCGGCCAGGGGTAGAAGCCCCGGCCGCTGGTGCGCGCTCGCTCGGCGACCCAGATCTGCTCGAGCGGCGTCCAGTGGTCGGCCGTGCCCTTCTCGCGCAGGAGGCGGGGTGCGTAGGCCCGCTGGAACTCGAGATCCATCTGCAGGCCGCCGTAGTAACCGTTGCCGGTGTTCGCCTTCCAGCCGTAGCCGCCGTTCTCGTGGCTGAAGATGCAGAGCCAGTCGGAGCGATGCGGCGGGTGTTGGGCGAGCCGCCTGGCGTGGTCGGCCCGACGCTCCCAGAGCCTGAGCACCCAGCGGCTGTAGGCGAGGCTGCGCGCATCCTGGCGGCCGAACAGGCTGGGTGTGGGACGGCGGGCCATCACGCGCTGCCAGTGCCACGTCTCCTGCCTGACCGTCGCGATCCGGTGAACGACGAGCCGTCGCTTGATCGCCAGCACGCGCGTTGCTCGCTGAGCCGCGGCTGGGTTGGACGTTTTCCTTTGCGGCTCGGCGGGGGACGAGACCACGCCAAGCAGCAGCACGCCTGCCAGCAGTGCCGGCAGGCACAAGTAACGCTTTCGCAAACCGCCTCCTTGTGGGGGCTATTTGGCGCGACAGGCCCGAAACTGCTTGGGCCAGCGGGAGGGGCTCGACGATCAGCCTGGGGCAGCCGAAGCAGCCCTCCCTGTCACTGGTTGTCTGTACTCGATCAACGACGGTAGCAGACGGTCCGGACGCTTCGTGCCGCTCGCGCGGATCTCTCCACGCTCTTTCCACACTTTGGGCTCAGGTCGGCGGCGGCTCGAGCCGATGCTCGGGTATGGCTCGCAGCCGCCTGCTCACGATGCTCCTCGGACTCCTCGCCGCGCTCGCGGTCACGGCGCCCGCGCAGGCGGGTTCGGGGCTCTTGGTGGGCGTCGACGACGACGACCTGAAGTGGACGACGCATCCGCAGCCGTCGATCGCGGCCCTCCGGGATCTCGGCGTGAGGGCGATCCGGATGACCGCGCCGTGGCAGCCGGGCGAGAACCGCCTCTCGGCGGCGGACCGCAAGCCCCTCGACCGTGGCATCGTGGCCGCGTACGGAATGCGCGTGGTGCTCGCGCTCTACGGGCGGGCCTCTGACGCACCGCAGACCGCGGCAGCCCAGGCCCAGTTCTGCAGCTATGCCGCCGATCTGCTCCACACCTATCCGACCGTGAACGACCTGGTGATCTGGAACGAGCCGAACTCGCCCCGCTTCTGGGTGCCGCAGTTCGACGGGGCGGGGACGGCGGTGGCACCGCAGGCGTATGAGGGCCTACTCGCGCGCTGCTGGGACATGCTGCACGCGCTGCGGCCCTCGGTGAACCTGATCGCCGCGAGCGCGCCGCACGGGAACGACCGCACGTCCATCTCGCCGGGCAACTGGTATCCCGATCTCGGTGCCGTCTACCGCGCGACGGGCCGGCGGCTGCCGATCTTCGACACGGTCGGGCACAACGCGTATCCGGAGCGGACCTCCGAGCGCCCGTGGGTGCACCACCCGGGGACGTCGATCGACGAGGGCGACTACGACAAGCTGATGGCGGCGCTCTCGGAGGGTTTTTCCGGGACGGCGCAGCCGCTGCCGGGCGAGGGCCGCGTGACGATCTGGTACATGGAACAGGGCTTCCAGAGCACGATCGACCCGACCAAGCTGGGGCTGTACGGCGGGCAGGAGAACGACCGTTTCGCCCTGCCGCCCTGGTCGGCCCGCTCGGTTACGAGCGCGCAGGCGCCCGCGCCTGACCAGGCGACGCAGCTCTTCAATGCGATCCAGCTCGCGTACTGCCAGCCGGCTGTCGGCGCATTCTTCAACTTCGAGCTGGCCGACGAGCCGGTGTTGAGCGGCTGGCAGTCGGGCGTCCTCTGGACCGACTTCACGCCGAAGCCGTCCTACTACGGCTTCAAGCAGGCAATCGCTTCGGCGGCGAGCGGCAAGGTCGACTGTGGCTTCTACGCGCAGGCGGGCGCGCCGAGCACGTCGACCGCCCCGGTGACAACCGAGCCGGTGGTCACCTTCACCGTGCCGGGGCACAAGACGCCCTAGGTATCGTCCGGCCCGTGGTTCGGGTCGCGGCACAGATTCTCCCGCAGCACGGAACGTACGCCCAGCAGCGGGCGGCGTGGCTCGAGGCTGAGCAGCTCGGCGTCGACGCCGTCTTCAACTGGGATCACTTCTATCCGCTGTCGGGCGACCCGGACGGGCTGCACTTCGAGTGCTGGACGGAACTCGGGGCGATGGCGGAGGTCACCTCGCGCGCGGAGATCGGCGCGCTCGTCACCTGCAACTCGTACCGGAACCCGAACCTGCTCGCGGACATGGCGCGAACGGTCGACCACATCTCCGGCGGGCGGCTGATCCTCGGGATCGGCGCGGGGTGGTTCGAGCGGGACTACGACGAGTACGGGTACGAGTTCGGGACGGCGGGCTTCCGGCTCCGGGATCTCGCGGCCGCGCTGCCGGTGATCAAGGAGCGCTGGGCGAAGCTGAATCCGCCGCCGACGCGGAAGATCCCGATCATGATCGGCGGCGGCGGCGAGAAGGTGACGCTGCGGATCGTGGCCGAGCACGCCGACATCTGGCACGGGTTCGGCGACGTGGACGCGCTGGCACACAAGCGGGACGTGCTCGACGAGTGGTGCGCGAAGGTCGAGCGCGATCCGGGCGAGATCGAGCGGTCGTGCGGCGTGCGCACGGAGACGGTCGACCGGATCGACGATCTGGCCTCGCTCGGCTACTCGTTCTTCACGGTCAGCGTGAACGGGCCCGAATACGACATGAGCCTTTTGCGCCAGGTCCTGGCGTGGCGTGACCGGTGACAGTCACCGGTCGTGACCGCGCGGGACATCGTCCGCGCTAGGCGATATCGAGCCGCGGCCAGCTCCACGGCCACTGCTCGGGCTCGCCGCAGATGCCGGCTCGTACCGGGTTGCAGCGGATGTAGCGGATCGTCTCCTCGAGGTGCTTCTCGTCGCGGATCACCCAGGCCGAGAACCGCTCTCTGAGGAGATGGCCGCGCCGCTCGTGTCTGGCATTGAACTCGCGTGAGTAGGTGCCGTTGAGCCAGTGCAGCAGCCGCGAGATCAGCGTCAGCTTGCCCTCGTAGAGGAGGTGATAGTGCGTATCCATCAGGCAGCCGCCGTCGCTGGCGAGCTCATGCCGCGCCTCGGACTTCTGCAGGAGGTGGAACCAGAGCCGGCGATCCGCGTCGTCGACCACCAGGATCTCGCGGCCTGTCGCATGCGCGGTGATGTGGAAGATCCCCTCTTCCGGAAGCTCCGACCGGGCGAGTCGCGGCACCCGAATCACGGTAGTCCACGGCGACCGCCCAGAACGCGCGCGTCACAGAGTCGGCGCGCTCTCGGCGCGCTTGCGTGACGGGTCGCAGCGCCTACCCGGTGACTGTCACCGGTTAGCGGCCGATGGTGAAGTACTCGCGGTTGGGCTGCCAGCCCAGGCCGCTCGCCAGTCGGTTCGTGAAGTTGAACATCGCGGCCACTTCGGCGATGTCGAAGACGTCCTCCTCCGTCCAGCCGATCGCCAGGAGCGCCTCCACGTCCGCCCGCTCGACCGACTCGATCGACCGCGTCAGCTTCACCGCGAAGTCGAGCATCTCCCGCTGCTTCGCCGACAGCTCCGCGTACTTGTAGTTCGAGGCGATCGCGTCGGCGAGAGCCGCATCGCCGGTCCGCTTCCGCAGGGCGGCCGAGTGGGAAACGATGCAGTAGTGGCAGCGGTTCGCCACCGAGACGGCAACCGCGATCATCTCCCTCTCCGCCTTCGACAGCCCCGACTCGCCGAGCATCAGCTCGTCGTAGTGGGCCTGCCAGCGCGCGAGGTGCCGGGGCCGCAGCGCGAAGTTCCGCAGCACGTTCGGCACGAAGCCGAGCTTCTCGCGCGGCTTGTCGAAGAGAGCCCTGGCCTCTTCGGGCACCTCCCCCTCCTCCGGCGTCCGCAGCCACGACATCAGGCGACCACCGGGCTCACGAGCTCGAACGCTATCCCGTCGACGAGGCCGCGATTCGTCAGCCGCAGCGCCGGGATCACGCCCAGCGAGAGGAACGAGAAGATCATGTAGGGCCATTCGATCTCGCAGCCGAGCGCGCGATAGCCCTCGCCCAGCTCATGGCAGGCGGCCGCGACCTCGACCACCGAACGGTCGGACATCAGCCCGGCGATCGGCAGCTCGACGAGCCCGAGCACCTCCCTGCCCGCCACGGCGACCATCCCGCCCCCGACCGCCGCCAGCCGCTCGACCGCGAAGAGCATCTCCTCATCCGTCACCCCGGCGACGAGGACGTTGTGGTTGTCGTGGGCGATCGAGCTCGCAACCGCGCCTCGGTCGAGGCCCAGCCCGCGCACGAAGCCGAGCCCCACCGATCCCGACCCGCCGTGCCGCTCGATGCTCGCGAGCTTCAACACGTCGAGCTCGACCGACGACCGAACCTCGCCGCCGACCACGGGTACCTCCACGACCAGGTGCTCCGTCGTCACCCGCCCCGACGCGATCCCGATCGCCCGCACCTGCACCCGCTCCCCCTCCGCGGCGACACGCAGATCCGCCACACCGAGCTCCGGCAAGCGAATCGACTCGAACGCCTCCTGCGGGTACGCAAAGCGCGGCAACTCCCCCACCCCGCGCCCGTCCGCGAGCACGCGATGCGGCCGCAGTTCCGCGAGATTCTCCACGAAGAGGATGTCCGCCAGCCGTCCCGGCGCGATCGACCCCAGCTCGTGCCGCATCCCGAAGTACTCCGCCGGCGCGATCGTCGCCATCTGGATCGCCACCAGCGGGTCGAGCCCCGCCTCGACCGCCCGCCGAACGGCGCGGTCAAGGTGCCCCTCCGAGACGATCGTCTCCGGATGCACGTCGTCCGTGACGAGCAGGCAGTGCCGCGAATCGACCCCGTCCTCCGTCAGCACCGGCACGAGCGCAGCCACGTCCTGAAAGGTCGAGCCCTCCCTGAATTGCACCCACATCCCGGCGCGCAGCTTCGCCAGGCAGTCCTCGCGCGTCGTGGTCTCGTGATCCGAGTCGACGCCAGCCGCGACGTAGGCCTGCAGCCGGTGGTCGCGCTGGCCCGTCAGGCTCCAGTGGCCCGTCACCGGCCGCCCGGCCGCGAGCGTCTCCGCGATCTCGGCGTGGATCCGCTCGTCCCCGTCCAGGACCCCGGGCATGTTCATCATCTCGCCGAGGCCCGCCACGCCCGGCCAGGCCAGGGCGGACGCGATCTCGCCGGGCCCGAACACCGCCCCGCCGTCCTCGAAGCCGGGTAGCGCAGGTACGCACGAGGGCACCGCAAGGAAGACCTTCAGCGGCAGGTCACGACCTTCCTCGAGCATCCAGCGGATCCCCTCGAGCCCGAAGACGTTCGCCATCTCGTGGTTGTCGATGAACGCCGTCGTCGTCCCGTGCGGCAGCACCGCCTCGGCGAACCGCGTCACGGTCACCATCACGCTCTCGACGTGCAGGTGCGTGTCGATCAGCCCCGGTACGAGGTAGGCGCCGTCGGCATCGATCACCTCGGTGTCCGGGCCGACCGTGTGGCCGGCATCCCCGAACATGGCCACGCGGCCGTGCGCGACCGCGACGTCCACGCCGTCGAGCACCTCGCGCGTGTGCACGTTCACGAGCCGCCCGCCGCGGATCACCAGGTCGGCGGGCTCGCGCCCCATGCAGACGGCCGTCAGCGACCGAGCGACCTCGTGCAGCGGCTGGCGCATCCGCGGATCCTACGAGGAGGGCGGCGTGACGCCCGCGCCGTGCAGCACGTCGAGATAGCTGCCGAAGCCCGACGGAGACGCCCACTCCCGGGCGCTCTCGACCTCGGTGCCCTCCCCCCACTCGCTGAAGCTGAGCACGAGCTGCCAGTCGGCGCCCGACGCGGCCATGTCCGCCACGTTCTGCACCCAGCGAGCCGGATCGCGCGCGATATACGAAGCCGTCTCGCCCCGCTTGTAGTAGCCGGGCGAGACGGTGAACGAGTAGCGGCCGAGGCTCGACTCGCCGCTCAACGGCACGACGTACTGGTGCCATCCCTGCGGCTGGCTCGCGCAGTCGCGGAAGCTGCCGAAGAGCCGCGCCCGGCCGAACCCGCCGACGAGCAGGTGATGGGACCCGTCGAATGCGAGCGAGAGCGGGCCCGAGGCCTTCGGATCGAAGCTGTAGAAGGATGCGAGGGGGCTCGGGACGCCGCCGCGTAGCGAGAAGACCCGAACGTGCGGCGCGCCCGCAGCACCGGTGGCCAGATCGGGAACGCCGTCGCCGTCGAAGTCCCCGAGGGCGACCGAGATCGGCCCGCGGAAGGTCGGGTACGCGTCGAAGCTCGAGACGACGCTCCCGTCCGTTCCGAGGATGCGCACCTGTCCGTCCGTTGTTCCGAGCACGACCTGAGCGCCCACCGCCGCCACCGAGGCGACGTCCGGTCCGAAAGAGCTCGCCGTCAAGAGCTTCCCGTTTGCGATCGCGATCGCGCCGCTGCCCTCAACCGGATCCCCCGCCACCGCGAGCCCACCCTCCAGCTTGAACACCTGGATCTGCGTGCCGGAGACGGCGATCTCCGCACGCCCGTCACCGTCGAGATCTCCGACAGCGAGCTGGTCGCCCGCGGCCGGGAAGGAGGTCAGCAGCGCACCCGTGTCGTCGAAGACGCGGACCGTCTCGCCGTCGGCGGTGACGAGCTCGGTGCGCCCGTCGCCGTAGAGATCGCCGGCTGCGACTCCCACGGAGCCGTTCCGGGCGCCGAGCTCGGCGAGGAGCGGCTCCGTGTCGACCCAGCTCGCGTCCTGGTTGATGTACGCGCCGACGGTGCTGTTTGCCTGCTGCCAGCGCTGCGCCGCAGCGCAGCCGTCCCCGACGCCCGCGTAGACGAAGACGACGAAGTGGCCGTTGATACGGAGGTAGCTCGGATCGGTCGCGTAGTGGCTCTGGATGTAGAGCAGGTCGGAGCGCAGCTGCGAGACGTCCGGGTTGCCGTAGCCCTCCAGCTCCTAGTAGATCGCCCACTTGAACGGCGTCCCGTGGGCGGCCGTCAGGTAGGCGGGAAAGCGCTCCGTCGTGTTGTTCTGCTGCTGGTGGACGCCCCACCAGGAGTAGATCCCGGCCTGGATGCCGCCGTAGAGCATCGCCTGGATATGCCCGCGGATCACCTTCGTCTTGCTCGAGTCGTAGTAACCGAGCGACGGGCGGTAGTGCGGGAGGAGGCCCTGCTCGGCCCAGCCCTCCGGGAACCAGCCGTAGTAGAACGCCGCGCGGATCGGCAGGCTCAGCGAAGGCAGCGGACTCGCGGACGCCGCGCTGCCCGCCAAGAAAGCGGCGCAAAGCAGACCGGCGAGTGCGAGCCGACGGCGCACGACGGAAGGACCGTCGCACGTCTCGCGCGATCCTTCAAGAGGCGAACGTTCCCGTCCCGGGGTCGGGCAGCGCTAGCAGCCGCCGAGACCGCGGAAGAGATCCCGGGTCACGGCCGGCGGCGCGACCTTGCAGCCGATGAACTCGCTACTGGGAGCGTCGGCGACGATCCACCGGCCGACGCCGTGGTAGAGCAGCACGCGATCCATCAGGGCCGGCCGCCCGACGCCCTTGGGGCCGGTCAGGGAGGCCATTGCCCAGTGCGTGTCGACGGTCGAGACCTTGATGCCGAACACCTTCATCTTGTCCGCGAGGGAGTTCTTCCCATAGTACCACCAGTACCCGTAGAAGCCGACGACCGTGTCGTGGATGGACTTCGCCTCGGCGGCGGTCGGAGCGCGGGAGGCGCTCGCCGCGGGCGCGACGAGCAATGCGAGACCGGCGACGAGGACGGCGAGCTTCTTCACGGCCGCCGATAGTACCGTTACGCGCCGAGGTAGAGCACCGCGTACGCGGCGAGCCAGTGCTCGACCGTGTAGTCGCTGCCTGTGACGTGCGGGAGCGCCGCGTCGGCATGGGCCTGCGCCGCCTCGGTCATCGCCGCGACCCGCGGATCTTCCGGCGGCAACGTCGCCGCCAGCCGCCGCCACGCCCACGCCCGGCTCATGTTCAGGCCGTGCAGATGGGCGATCTGGCCGTCGCTGACGTCGGAAACGACGGCCGGCGTGAAGAGCGCGGCCGGCTCGTGCTCGGCGATCCGCGGCAGAAAGCGGCCAAACCAGGACGAGAACTCGTCCGGATCGAGCAGGCACGCCATCAACTCGGCCTCGCAAAGTGCGCCCGAGAGGAAGTCGGCGCCCGAGGGCTCCCAGCCCCCCGGATAGTCCTCGTCGGTAGCGAACCAGCGAAGGGTGGCGTCGCGGATCGCCTCGCGCAGCTCGGGCGAATACGGCAGCGACCGGGAGAGCGCGAACGCCGTGTTCGCATGGACGCCGTGGCGGACCGGGTAGGTCAGCTTCGGCAGCCACTCGACGAACCCGGCGGCGATTTGGTCGGCGAGCGGGCGGAAGCCCGTCCGCCACGGCTCCCCGAGCTCCGCGGCGAGGGCAAGGGCCCAGCCCCAGCCATAAGGTCGCTCGAACCCGGGCTGTCGGCGCAGGAACTCGACCTCGACCGCGACGTTCTCCGGCGTCAGGTGCTCGTCGAAGACGGCGTGGATCTCCTGCCGCGGCGCCTCGTCCGGCGCAACACGCAACAGCCGCGCGAGCAGCCAGAACATCTCGACGCACGAATGCCAGTCGAAGCTCCCGTAGAAGACCGGGTGCAGCTCGCGCGGCCGGGCCTGCTCCAGAGGCCCGTCGAGCACGACCGCGAGCCCATGCGGAAACTCGCGCCTGATGTTGAGGAGCGCCACGCGCGAGTAGGCGTCGGCGTTCGCGATCAGCAGCGGGTTCATCACCGGATCGATCCTGCCAGCTGGCGGAACAGGAAGGCGACGCGGGTCCAGCGCTCGGGCTGGCACCCGCAACTCGCGCCGACCGAGGCGAACCGCTTGCTCAGCGGCCGCTGATGAAGTCGTTCAGGTACTGGAGCTCGAAGCTCTGCCGCTTCGACTGGAACTTGACGAGGTCGCCGATCGAGATCACTGCGACCACCTCCTCGTCGTCGACGACGGGCAGGTGCCGGAGCCGCCGGTCGGTCATCACGGCCATGCATTCGTCGATCGTCGTCTCCGGGGTGACGACGATCAGCGGCGAGGTCATGATCTCCCGGATCGGCGTCTCCTTGTCGGTTCGCCCTTCGAGGGTGACCCGGCGGAGGTAGTCCCGCTCGGTGACGATGCCGGTGATCTTGCCGCCGTCCCTCACGAGCAGCGAGCCCACGTTCGCCTCGACCATCTGCTTGACGCCGTCGTAGACCGAGGCGTCCGCGTCGACGGAGAGGACGTTGCGCCCCTTCTCCGCGAGGATGTCCGAGACCTGGTTCACGCGCCCCGTGACGATAACCCGCGAGGCCGCCGGAAGCTAGCCAGTCTTCGCCGGTGGCCGAGATCCGCGCTGCAATCCCGAGCGATCTGTTTCGCCGCTCCTCGCTCGCAGGACCCGAGTCGCGGTGGTCGACGATCGAATCGTCGGCTTCGCCACCGTTCTGGTCGACGGTCAGGTCGGCGAGCTCGAAGACCTCTTCGTCGAGCCGGACTGCATGCGCCGCGGGATCAATGCACCTCGACTGCCCGCCTGACGCTAGGGTGGCGGCCTTGCCGCTCGAGCGACCGCAAATCGAAAAACCCGAAGGAGATGTTCCCTTCGATCTCGGCGTCGAGGATCTGGTCGTCGGTGACGGAACTGAGGCGACGAAGGGCAGCACGGTCGCCGTGCACTACGTGGGCGTCGCGTTCTCCTCGGGCGAGGAGTTCGACGCGTCGTGGAACCGCGGCCAGCCGTTCGAGTTCAAGCTCGGCAAGGGCCAGGTCATTCCCGGCTGGGACGCCGGCGTGGAGGGCATGCGGGTCGGCGGCCGCCGGAAGCTGACGATCCCCTCGGCTATGGCGTACGGGGCCCGCGGCGCCGGCAACGTGATCAAGCCACACGAACCGCTCGTGTTCGTCGTGGATCTGCTCTCGGTCGACTGACCGCCTGCTGGCGAAGCGGGTACGTTCGAAATCGCTAGTGCGATCGGGATCGCGTGAAGCTCCAGGAGAGCGTT
The DNA here is from genome assembly GCA_038213135.1 of Gaiellales bacterium. GTDB lineage: Bacteria > Actinomycetota > Thermoleophilia > Gaiellales > Gaiellaceae > JBBQTQ01. The sequence continues at coordinate 3,841 of JBBQTQ010000026.1, read as the reverse complement.
CCCGTGCCTCCACGAACCGCGAACACCCTCGATCCGGTCAGCTTCGTGGCCCGCGCGTTTCCCGGAATCGGAATGCCCGGGCTGGCGGCACCCGGCCGCGCTGGAGGGAACGAGAAGACCGGCTCGTCCCTCTGCTGGCCCACCGGGCCTCCGCACGTGGAGTTGACGAGCGTGTAGGTCGCGAGCAGGGCCGCTGGCACGAGCAGGTAGGTGCCCGCCGTGGGCGCACTGCTGAGGCCGATCCAACCGGGGTAATGGGAACCACCAAGAGCAACGAGCGGCTTCACCTTCGCGCCGGCCGTCGTCTTCCAAGTGTCGGTGCGCGTGCAGCCGGAGTCGTCGACCGCCGCGTCGGTGAATTGCGAGACAAGGTTCACCGTCGTTCCGTAGAAGTCGGAGGTACGGGCGGCGCGCTGCGCGATCGTCTCTGTGAGGACGTCGGACGCGCCTCCGGGGCCTGAGAACCGCCAGTGCAAGCTCCCGCGCCAGGAGGGTGCCACAGTCGCACGCGCGCGGGAGGAGGCCTCCTGCGCAGTCGAGCCGATTGCAGCGAGGATGATCAAGACCACGATCGCGCAGGACAGCACGCTGCGAGAACGACAACCACGCCCGTAATGCACGCTTCCCCCTCCCTCGATCGATCCTCGCGGGCAACGTAGCAGTGGACGCGCAATGTCGATTCCCGGTCACGGCGTTCGTTCTTGTTGCGTCAGGCTGGTGAGAAGGCGACGAGAGGAGCGACGATGAAGTACCTGCTGCTGGTCTGCTGGGACGGCGAACAGATGAATGCCCAGGCGGAGCCCGAGCCGGGCTCGGCGCCGGCCGAGGAGGAAGGCTTCCCCTGGCTGGACGACCTCCAGGCGCGAGGGGCCTGGATCACCGGCGACCAGCTGGCGCCCCCACGCCGCGCTCGCACGGTGCGCGTCCGCGACGGGAAGACGATGGTCACCGACGGCCCGTTCGCCGAGACGAAGGAGGCCCTCGGCGGCTTCGACCTGATCGAGTGCGACAGCCTCGAGGAAGCCGTCGAGATCGCCGCGCGCCATCCGGTCGCCCAGCTCGGAACGATCGAGGTGCGCCCGCTCTTGGGTAGCTCTTAGGGAAGCCAGCCGTCCCGGTACGCGGTCGGCTTCCGGCGCGGGACCGGGCCGTACGCGACCCCCGGGTTCATCGTGTCCTCCTCGACGCTCGCGCCGTGGCGCTTCGCTGCCTCGTCCGCCGGGAAGCCGAGCGCGTCGGGCTCTTCGGAGTGCTGGCGCGCGCCGACCGCGATCACGACGCAGGGACCGCTCCCGGCCCCGACGATCACGTGCTTCGTGTGCGGCGCGCAATGGACGAAGTCCCATGCGCGCAATGGTCGCTCCTCGCCCTCGACGATCAGAACGGCCTCTCCCGAGACGACGAGGTAGTCCTCCTGATCGGCCTCCCAGTGATACATCGCCATCGGCTCGCCCGGCTGGAGCACGAACGGATTGACGCCGAGCTGGAGGCTCCGCCGGGCGCCCTCGAAATCGTCGAGCGCGACGCAGACGGCGCCGCGGCCCTCCACGTGACGCCACTCGGCGTCGCGAAGGTTGAGCGAGAACCACCCCTCGCCGGTCGGCGTGAGGCCGTGCTCGGTCTGCTCCAAGCGCACGGGCGGGATGCTAGTCCGTGAGCGCGTCGATCGATGCGGTCGCGACGATGCCTTCGACGCTGCGCGCCAGTTCCGCGTTCAGCGTGACGAACGCGTCTGCCTGCAGCTGGGTGAGCGCGACGTACTCGGCCTCGTAGGTCTGGACCCACCCCAGCTGATCCGCGATCTCCCAGGCCCGACGCCGGAGCACAGCGTCCCCGAGCAGCCTGATCGGCATCCGCCCGATGCGCGCAAGTCGCTCGCGCGCGATGTCAGCCGCGATCTCACCCCGCTGCACGGCCTCGTGCAGGTCGGACAGCGTCTGGGAGCGCAGCAGCGTCGGCGCGAGCAGCTTGTGCTCTGCCGAGACCTCGAGTTGTGCGCTCGCCAAGTGGAGCACCGCGCTGGAGTCGACGACGAACCTGGTCAACGAGCGGGGACTCTAGCGAGAGGGTTGCTGTGAAACTGCGCGTCGAGCGAACCCGACGAGAGGAGCCGAGGTGGTCGAGCAAGCACGTCTTGAGCGCCTGGAGGCGGGTCTGACGCCGGTGACCGAGGGCTGGTTCGTCGTCAACGTCCAGGACGCCGCGTGGGTGACGAGCGAGGGGATTGGCTCAGGCTGCACCTTCGAGGGCGAAGGCACGCCCCCGTTCGGGGAGATTGGCTTCACGCTCGGCGTGCTCCAGCCCGGTCAGCCGAGCGCCCTCTACCACCGAGAGTCCAACCAGGAGGACTTCCTCGTCCTCGCCGGCGAGTGCCTGCTTCTGATCGAGGGCGAGGAGCGGCGGCTCGCGGCATGGGATTTCGTCCACTGCCCGCCGGAGACGGAGCACAATTTCGTCGCCGCGGGCGATGGCCCCTGCGTGGTCTTCATGGCAGGCGGACGTACGGGCGAGAAGCGGATCACCTATCCGCGCTCGGAGCTTGCCCTCCGCCACGGCGCGGGTGTGGAGACTGAGACGAGTGTTCCGCGCGAGGCGTACGCGCCCTTCCCGAAGTGGAAGCCGGGGCCGCCGGAGAGCTGGGATGGCCTGCCCTGGGCCTGAGACTCGCGCGGTGCCCGAGGCGCCGCTTCACGACTCCGGCTCGGGCCTCGCACCCGCCGGCGCCGGGTGGTTCGTCGTGAACGTGCGGGACGCCGAGTGGCTGACCTCGGAGAACGGCGAGAGGCAGCCCTCCGGGTCGGAGTGCTCGTTCGAGAGCAGCAAGGCCGAGTTCGGGCAGCTGGGGATCCGGCTGCATGTGATCGAGCCCGGCGAGTCGAACGGGCTCTACCACCGCGAGAATCAACAGGAGGACTTCCTGGTCCTCGCGGGCCAGTGTCTACTGCTCGTCGAGGGCGAGGAGCGGCCCTGCGTGCTTGGGACGGCGAGCGGCCCCTGGTTCGCATCCCCGGCACTGATTAGCATGCCGCCGTGCGCGAGCTGCAGCCTGGACTTTGGCACTGGCAGGCGCCGCATCCCGAGTGGACGCCGGATCAATGGTGGCCGCAGGAGGTGTCGTCGTACGCGATCGACGATGGTGCTCGGCTGGTCCTCTTCGATCCGCTGGCTGTGCCGGACGAGCTGCTCGAGCTCGTGGCCGACCGCGAGACGGTGGTCGTGCTCACCGCGCCGTGGCACGAACGCGACACGCAGAGCCTGGTCGAGCGCCTCGGTGTGCCGGTCCACACGCCGCTGCCTGACAGCGCGCAGTTCCTCATGGACACGTACGGCATCACTGCCGAGCAGGCCGGCGACGGCAGTCCCGACCTTGTCTGGCTGCTTCGCGAGCAGAAAGGCGAGGCGCGCCCGTACTCCTCCGGCGACCGGCTGCCGTTTGGCGCCGACGTGTTCCCCGGGCACAAGGCGAACGACACTGTGCTCTGGGTCGAGAGCCAGCGTGCGGTGATCTCCGGCGACACGATCGTCGACTTCGGCCAGGGCTTCGAGATCAACGAGAAGTGGCTCCGCCCCGGCGTGACGCGCGAGGAGATCGCCGCGGGGCTGCGCCCGCTCCTCGAACTGCCGGTCGAGCACGTGCTTGCGACACACGGCGGGCCGACTGACCGGGCCGCCCTCGAGCGCGTGCTGTCCTTCTCCTAGTTGTTGGTCCCAGCAAGGTTGTTCATCTCGGCGAGCCGGGTGAGTGGTGGTTTTCGGCCGAGTGAGCGGTGTGGTCTGAGCCGGTTGTACCAGTCAAGCCAGCCGGCGAGGGCGGCGGTGCGCTCGCCGCTGTTGCGGTAGA
>JBBQTQ010000025.1:0-32567 GCA_038213135.1 Gaiellales bacterium | reverse complement strand
ACGATCGCCGCCTTCAGATCCTGATCGGCCATCCCGCCTCCTTCAGCTCCTGCTTGATGCCCGGGATCCGCTCGGGCGCCTCGTGCACGATCGAGGCCACGAGCGCGGCCTCGGCGCCCGCCTCGAAAGCCTCCACGAGGTGGCGTCCGCAGCCCGCTCCGCCTGACGCGATCACCGGCACGTCCACCGCATCGGCAACCGCGCCGGTCAGCTGAAGGTCGTACCCCTCGCGCGTGCCGTCGGCGTCGATCGACGTGAGCAGGATCTCGCCGGCGCCGCGGGTGACAGCCTCGCGCGCCCAGACGACCGCCTGGGCGCCGAACTCGCCGGCGAGCTCGCCGAGCAGGTCGTCGTCGTCGAGCGCCGCCCGGTTCACGGAGACCTTGTCCGCCCCGGACAGGAGCAGCGCGCGCGCGTCGTCGAGGCCGGCGACGCCGCCGCCGACGGAGAACGGGATCTCCAGCTTCCGCGCGGCCCGATCGATCAGGTCGAGCATCGGCCGGCGGCCCTCGATCGTGGCCGTGATGTCGAGGAAGACGAGCTCGTCGGCGCCGAGCTCCGAGTAGCGCGTGGCGAGCTCGACGGGATCGCCCATGTCGCGCAGGTTCTCGAAGCGGACGCCCTTGACGACCCGGCCGCCGGCGACGTCGAGGCAGGGGATCACGCGCTTCTTGACCATGCCAGCGCGTTCTCGAGCAAGCGCGCGCCGGCGGCGGCGCTGCGCTCGGGGTGGAACTGGACGCCTGCGACCGGCCCGAGCTCGACCGCCGCCACGACCGGGCCGTCGTGGTCGGTCTCGGCGATCGTCACGGGGTCGTCGGGTCGCACGGCGTAGCTGTGCGCGAAGTAGACGTCCTCGCCGTCGAGTCCGTCGAGCAGCGAGCCGCCGCGGACGGCGAGGTGGTTCCACCCCATGTGCGGGACCCGCCGGGCGCGCAGGCGCTCGATCCGTCCCCGTAGCAGCCCGAGCCCGCGGCCACCCTCCTCGCTCTCCTCGAACAGAAGCTGCATGCCGACGCAGATCCCGAGCAGCGGTCTGCCGGCGCGAACCCGCTCCCGCAACGCCTCCGCGAGCTCGCCGAGGCCGCGCGCGGCCGAGCCCGTGTGTCCGACGCCCGCGATCACGGCAAGCGGCGCTACGAGCACCCGGGCTGGGTCGGTGCTGACGAGCGGCTCGGCCCCGGCCCGGGCGAACGCGGAGCAGACGCTGCGCAGGTTGCCCGCCCCGTAGTCGGCGAGCACGACCTTCACAGATTCCCCTTCGTCGAGCGGACGCCGCCCCCGTCGAGCGAGCACGCCTCGCGCAGCGCGCGGCCGAGCGCCTTGAAAGCCGCCTCGGCGACGTGGTGGTCGTCCTCGCCAGAGCCTTCGAGGTGCAGGGTCAGGACGGCTTGCTGGGCGAAACGCTCGAGGGCGTGCGGCAGGAGGGTCGGTGCGAGCCCTCCGACGCGTTCCGACCGGAAGCCGAGCTCCACCTCGGCATGCGGGCGCCGGACGAGGTCGACCGCGGCGGTTGCGCGCGCTTCGTCCATCGGCACGGTCGCCGAGCCGTAACGGGTGACGCCGTCGCGCGAGCCGAGCGCCTGACCGAAAGCATCGCCGAGCGCGGCGAGCACGTCCTCGACGGTGTGGTGGTCATCGACGTCGAGGTCGCCGCCGGCCAGCAGCTCGAGGTCGAGACCGCCGTGGAAGGCCAGCTGGGCGAGCAGATGGTCGAGGAAGCCGATGCCCGTCGCGACTCGGCCGCGGCCGCGGCCGTCGAGCGAGAGGGAGACGCGCAGCGCGGTCTCCGCGGTGGTCTTCACGACGACGCTCGAGCGCGCTGCCGCAGGCTCCGGCGCTGCCCCCAGCGCGGCCAGCAGCAGGTCGTTCTCGGCCGCCAGGCGGACCGTGATCCGCAGCGCCTCGGGGTACCTGCGCACGACGAGGCCTTGCCGCTCCAGCCGCTCGGCGAGCGCGGGCGCATCCACAACCGGGAGGTAGACGAAGTTCGCGTGGCTCTCGGGGCAGTCGAAGCCGGCCGCGAGTAGGGCGTCGCGCATCCGCTCGCGCTCCGCGATCGTTTCGGCGACGTCCAGTCGCGGCTCGCGCAGCGCGGCGGCGGCAATCCGAGCCGCAGGACTGGCTATCGGGGCCGGCGCGCGGCGCGACTCGAGGATCGCCGCCAACTCGGGCGAGGCGACCGCGTAGCCGACCCGCAGCGCGGCCAGGCCGAACGCCTTCGAGAGCGTCCGCAACGCGATCAGGTTCGGCGCCTCGGCCAGCAGCGGCACCACACTCTCGCCGCCGTACTCGGAGTAGGCCTCGTCGACGACGATCGCGGCATCCGGGCGCTGCCGGGCGAGCACGACGAGCTCCGCTGCGGGCCGCAGCGTCCCGTCAGGATTGTTCGGGTTGCAGACCCAGACGACGGCGCCCTCCTCGGGGAACGGGACGACCTCGGCGCCCTCGATGCCGCTCGCGATCGCGTAGAGCGGGTACGTCGGGCCCGCCACGACGGCGCGGCGACCCGGCGCCAGGAATGTCCGAGCGCAGAGACCGATCAGGTCGTCCGCGCCCGCGCCGACGACGATCTGCTCCGGAGCGACACCGACATAGGCGGCAGCCGCCTCCCGCAGCTCGCGGTAGGTGCCCTCCGGGTACTCGTTGAGCTGGGCGAAGCTCTCGCCGAGCGGAACCTGGGGCACGCCGGGAAGTGGCGGAACGTTCGCGTCGAATCGGATCACCTGGGCGGGGTCGAGGCCGCAGCGGGCGGCGACCTCCTCCGCGGTCGAGGCCCAGATGTAGGGCGCGAAGCCCTCGGGCACGTCGCGCGGGCGCGGCGTCACCGCACCGCCGCGAAGCGCGCTTCGACCGACGCCGCGTGTAACGGCAGGCCCTCCAGCCGAGCGAGCTCTCCGACCAGGCCGCGTACGCCCTCGAGACCGGCCTGCGTGGCGCTCACGTACTGGATGGGCTTCAGGAAGTCCTCGAGCCCGAGACCGCCTGCGCCGCGCGCGAGCCCGCCGGTCGGCAACACGTGGTTCGCGCCTGAGGCGTAGTCGCCGAGCACCGCGGTCGTGCCGAGGAAGACCGAACCGGCGTTCCGGACTTGCGCGGCCGCAGCCTCCGGATCCGCGACGAGCAGCTCCAGGTGCTCCGGGGCCAGCTCGTCGGCGAGCGCAAGGGCCGCGGCGAGCGACCCGACGACCTCTACCCGGTGACAGTCACCGGTCAGGTCCCGAACGGCCGAGGCGAGCGCAGCGTCGGTGGTGATCAGAATCGCCACGCTGTCGGGCCCGTGCTCGGCTTGCGCCAGCAGGTCGGCGGCGCAGACCGCTGGGTCGGCCGTCTCGTCGGCGACGACGACGACCTCGCTCGGCCCGGCCGGCAGGTCGATCGCGACCGCAGTCGAGACGAGCAGCTTGGCCGCAGTCACGTAGCGGTTCCCGGGCCCGACGATCTTGTCGACGCGCGGGATCGTCTCCGTGCCGTACGCGAGCGCCGCGATCGCCTGCGCGCCGCCAACGGCATAGACCTCGTCGAGCCCGAGCTCGCGAGCCGTGGCCAGCACGGCCTCGGCCGGGCGCGGACTCACGACCGCGATCCGGCGGACGCCCGCGACCTGGGCGGGCACGGCGGCCATCACGAGCGACGACGCGAGCGGCGCCCGCCCGCCGGGGACGTAGATCCCGACGGAGTCGAGCGGCAGGAAACGCCGCGCCACGAGAACTCCCGGGAACGCCTCGATCTCGGTGTCGGCCGGCCGCTGCGGCGCATGGAAGGCGCGAATCGCCTCGGCGAGGCGGCGGATCGCGGCGAGCGCGTCCGGGTCGAGTCTGGCCCCTGCAACCGAAGCGCGAAGCACCGGCCGTTCGCCGTCAAGCCGCTCGCTCCAGTCGAGCAGCGCCTCGTCGCCGCGGCGCCTGACGTCGGCGACGATCTCGGCGGCGACCGGGAGCGCCTCTTCGATCACGGCAGCAGCCTCTCGACCGGCATGACGAGAATCGACGACGCGCCAGCCTCCTTCAGCCGCGGCAGCAGCTCCCAGATGTCGTCGACGCCGACAGCGGCGTGGATGGCGATCTGACCCTCCTCGGCCAGCTGGAGGACGGACGGCGCGCCCATGCTCGGCAGCACTTCCCGGATCCGCGGCAGCTGCGCCTCGGAGGCGTTCATCATCACGTAGCGACGCTCGCGCGCGGCGACGACGCCGCGCAGCATCAGCTCGACCCGTTCGATCAGCTCCCGGCGGGTCGCGAGCGCCGCCTCGCTCGTGACGAGCACCGCCTGCGAGCGCAGCAGGGTCCCGATGCGCCGCAGACCGTTGATGCTCGCGGTCGTCCCCGTCGAGACGAGGTCGACGATCGCGTCGGAGAGCCCCAGGCGCGGCGCAGCCTCGACGGACCCCGAGACGGTCACCAGCTCGGCCTCGATGCCCTGCCCGTCGAGCACGGCACGGGTCGATCTCGGATAGGCCGTCGCGACGCGCAGGCCGTTCAGGTCGGCAAGCGCCTGCGGAGTCGCGTCCTCCGGAACGGCTGCCTCGAGGGTGCAGCGCGCGAACCCAAGCTCGGCCAGCGTGACGACTGTCGCCTCGGTCTCGGCGAGCAGGTTGGCGCCGGTGATCCCGAGGTGGACGACGCCGTCCTGCACGTACTCGGGGATGTCGTGCGGTCGGACGAGCAGCAGGTCGACCGGCGCGTTCTGGCACGGGACGTGCAGGGCGCGCTCGCCGGCCTCGAAGCGGAGCCCGGCGGCCGCGCAGAGCTCGAGCGAAGGCGGCGCCATCCGTCCCTTCGAGGGAACGGCGAGGATCAGGCGCCCGTTCTCGCCCGCGAGCGGGAAGCCGTTGTCGCTCACTTCCGCCTGCGAACCCGGTCGAGCACCAGGCGGTAGCCCCCGGCGCCGGTGCGCAGCCACTGGGAGACTCGCGTCACCGTCGCGGTGCTGGCGCCGGTCTTCCCCGAGATCTCGAGATACGAGCTCTTGCCCGCGTCCAGGAGCCGTGCGATCTGCCAGCGGTGCGTCAGCGCCTCGAGCTCCGAGAGGGTGCAGAGGTCGCGTAGGAACCGGCGGTACTCGTCGCGCGTCTCGAGGGTCGCGAAGGCGTCTGCCAGATCGTCCAGGCCGGGAACGCGTTCAACTGCTCGTGCCATGGCCTCCATGTTAGCATGCTACCACGGTGATAGTTCTTCCAGCGATCGACGTGCTCGAAGGCCGCTGCGTCAGGCTCGCCGGGGGTGAGCGCGACCGCGTGACGGTCGAGGGCGGCGACCCGGCGCAGGCGGCGACCCGCTTCGTCTCGGAAGGCGCCGGCTGGCTGCACCTGGTCGACCTCGACGGGGCCTTCTCCGGCTCGCCGACCCCGGGTCTGGTCGGCCAGGTGGTCGCGGCCGCCGCCGAGGTTCCGGTCCAGGTGGGCGGCGGCTTTCGCACACCCGAGGCGATCGAGGCCGCCCTCGATGCCGGCGCCGCGCGGATCATGGTCGGTACGGCCGCGCTCTCCTCGCTGGAGCAGCTCGCCGGGCGCTTCGGGGAACAGCTGGTGGTCGCGATCGACGCCCGGGACGGCAGGGTCGTGAGCGACGGGTGGACCACGGAGTCGACCTTGGAAGCCGCCGAACTCGCGCGACGCTGCGCCGCGGCCGGCGTGCCGCGCCTGCTCGTGACGAGCACGCGGCGCGACGGCTCGCTCGCCGGGCCAGACACGGCGCTGCTCGAGGACCTGCTCCCGGCTGGGCTACCGATCCTCGCCGCCGGGGGGATCGCCACGCTCGACGACCTTCGCGTTCTGGCCGCGCTCGGCTGCGAGGGCGCCGTCGTCGGCAGCGCCCTCTGGCGCGGACGCTTCACGCTCGCCGAGGCGCTCGCCGCCGTTGACAGCGCAGACGCTGTGGCCTACCGGCGGCGGCGCGGGTCGGCCACTAGAGCAGCGCGAACACGACGGTGACGTCCGCCTCGATCACCGTGGTTCCGGCCTGGATCGGAGCCGTCTTCGACGCGTCTGCGGTCGCGAGGGGCTGTGGCGTCGGCGCCGCGGAGGACTCTGCCACCGAGAGCACGCGCCCGAGCCTGGCACCGCTTGCGCGCGCGATTGCCTGCGCCTTGGCGCGTGCGTTCGCGATCGCGCCGCGGAGGGCGAGCAGGTAGAGCTTGCTCTGGTCGGAGCGCGTGAGGTTCGGGCCGGAGACCTGGTTCGCGCCGGCGTGCACGGCAGCGTCGATCACCGCGCCGGCGCGGTTCAGATCGTTGACGTCGGCCGAGACCGAGCTCGAAGCCGAGTAGCCGAGGATCTGATCGCCGGTGTCCGAGTAGCGCGGATCGACCGAGATCGATTGCGTCTGGATCTGGGCGTTCGTCAACCCGGCGGCCTTCAGCGCCGCGATCACCCTCCGGATGTCCGTGGCGAGAGCGTCGAGGGCGGCGCTCGCGGTCTTCGCCTGGTCGGTGACCCCGAAGCTGAAGCTCGCTCGGTTCGGCGTGGCCGAGACCGTGCCTGTGCCTGCCACCGTGACCGAGCGCGAGACGCCCGACGACGCGTTGGCGGCCGTCGCGCCGAGGCCGACCACCAGTGCGAGCGTTGCGATGACCCTCATCGACTCCTTATACGCCGCCGGCCTGACGCTACGTCACGCCGCAGCGGTCGCCGAGGACGAGAAGGAGTCCAGGTACGGACGCCACGTGCTCGGGATCTTCGGCGCGGCGAGACGGATGAAGAGAACCGGCGCGGGCGGGCGGGGCGGCCGGCGCATGGTCATCGAGACCTCTTCGGGCAGCCGGTTCCCCTTGCGCAGGTTGCACGGCGCGCACGAGGTGACGACGTTCTCCCACACGGATTCCCCGCCCCGGCTACGTGGCACGACGTGGTCCAGCGTGAGCCGCCCGCTCGTGTCGCCGCAGTAGACGCAGCGCCAGTCGTCGCGGGCGAAGAGCGCCCGGCGCGAGATCTTCCGCTGCGCTGTGCGCGGGACGTGGACGTAGGTGATCAACCGGATCACGTGCGGCCAGCGGTAGGTATCGCTGGCGGAGCGGAGCGGCTGCTCCAGGGCCTCGACCACCTCGGCCTTGCCCTTGAAGACGAGCACGTAGGCCCGCCGCATGCTCGTGACATTGAGCGGTTCGTAACTCGCGTTCAGTACGAGCACGTGCTTCATGGTGCGCAAAAGGTAGCGCTCTAAGCGCTCATGGCGCGCTCGACCGCCTCTTGCTCCTCCGGCGACAATGCGATCGACGAGCGTCCGCGGTCGAGCTCCTTCATGTAGATCCGCGCGTAGTCGCGGCCTTGGATCGCCGAGAAGATGATCCCGTTGCGACTCGCGTCCAGCAGGGCGACGGACGCCGACTGGTGGCCACCTGTGCCTTCGTAGGCGTCGTAGCGGACGATCGAGATCTGCGAGAGCGCCCCGTCGATCCGCCGGTCGAGCCGCGCGAGGGCGCCTGCCACCTCCTGCACGGCCGAGTGCACGTCGTCGATTCGGCCCTGGAGGCCGACCGCGAACTCGACGAGATCGCCCTTCGCGCCGCCCATCAGCACCGACTGCCCCTGGCGCACGTCGCGCAGCCGCGACCAGGCCAGCGCCGCGAACACCGCGGCCCCGGCGGCCACGACGATCGCGCCGACCGCGATCCAGCCCGCCGTGCCACCCGAAAGCATCGCCGCGGATTATCCCAGCGAGAAGATGACCGCGTACTGGGCGCTGTTGTTCGTGGTGTTCGTCTCGCCCGGAACCGGCTGGACATCGACCTTCACGACCGTCTTCGTCGCGAACTGGACCTGGCCCAGGTTGCGGAAGACGACGGTCTTCTGTTCGCCGGCGTTGATCAGGTCGATCGTCTGCGTCTTCATGATCGGAGTCGGCTGCTGCTGGATCGTCAGCGTCACCTTGATCTGGACCTCCTGCGAGTCGCCGGAGTCCTGGACGGCGACCGCGAAGCCGAGATCGGTGGTTGCGGTGACCGTGTTCTCGGCCACGTTCGGATCGAGCGCCTTGTTGCTCGGGAGCGCCGTCACCGAGACGAGCGCCGTCCCGTGCAGGCCGCCGCCGGTGGTGTTGGTGCCGCCACCCGAGACGCTCTGCAGTCGCTGCGCGATGGGCACCCAGTAGGTCGTGCTGCCGAAGTCCGGGTTCTGTGAGAAGTTCGAGTCCGGAACGGCGACACCGGCGACGCCCTGGTGCTGCATCTCCGCGATCGACCGGCCCTTGAAGAGATCGTCCCAGACGATGTCGCTCGTGACGAGTCGCTGCGCCTGCTGAGCGAGCAGGATGCCCTCACCCGCGACGTCCTTGGTCCCGGCGCTTCGCCGGAAGGTCGCCGCAAGCCCCTGCAGGCCACTCACCCTGAAGTTCAGCGCCTCGACCACGCTCAGCTGCTCGGCCCGTAACGGGCCGGGCGGAGAGAGGGCCAGCGCCTTCGCGACGTCCTGCTGCTGCTGTTGCGCGAGCCCGGCCAGCTTGGCGTCGAGATCCGCGGGCTTGATTCCGGGCGTCGTGAGCGCATCCGTCAGCTCGCGTCCGATCTGCTCGGAGTCTTTGGCGATGTCCGCCACCTTCGTCATGTAGTTCTCGTAGGCGTTCCGCTTGCCGGAGCTCTGGCAGCTCTGCACCCAGAAGACGAAGAGCACGATGATCAGGATCGCGAAGGCGATCAGGCCGGCGAGCCGGAAGAGCGGCGTGACACCCGTCGGCCCGCGGGTCGGTCGACGCGGCGGCGGGCCTCCGGGGCGGCGCACGCGGGTGCCTTCCTCGGACGGCGGCGGCTCGCGCGGCTCGTCCTCGAAGAAGTCGAACTCGAAATCCGTGTCGTGCTCGGTCATGTCGCTGGAGGCCTTCTTGGGGACCGTAGCCGTTTTTCGGCTGCAAAAGGAGTTTCTCCTGCCGCGGCCAAGTCAGTACCGCCCCATGGGAAACGCTGCCGCTGCGCTCGCTCCGGGCGCCCTCGTCCTGGGACGCTACCGGCCGATTCGCCCGCTGGGAAGCGGTGGCGCCGGCTCGGTCTGGCTCGCGCGCGACGAGCGCTCCGGCCGTGACGTCGCTCTGAAGATCGTCCGGCGCGAGGGGACGATGGGTCCGCGGGCGGAGCGCGAGGCGAGCGCCGCGGCGCAGCTGCGCCACGAGCACTGCGTCCGCGCGTATGCGCTTGCGCGGGACGCCGAGCACGTCTACATCGCCTACGAGTACGTGGCGGGCAAGACGCTGCGCGAGGCCATGCGGGGCGGCGAGCTGGACGACGAGGCGGTCTTGGAGGCGGCGGCGCAGATCCTCGACGGTCTCGCCTACGCGCACGAGCAGGGGATCGTCCACCGAGACGTCAAGCCGGCCAACGTCCTGCTCGAGGACAGGCCCGAGCTCTGCGTCCGGATCCTCGACTTCGGGCTCGCGCTGATCCACGAGGAGGAGACGCTGACGGCCGTCGGCGACATCCCGGGCACGCTCGCCTATATCTCGCCGGAACGCCTTCGCGGCGAGACGGCCGGCCCGCCGGCAGACGTCTGGTCGGTCGGCGTGCTCCTCTGGGAGGGGCTCGTTGGGCGGCATCCGTTCTGGAACGGCCCGCTCCTCCAGACCGCCAAGCGGATCGCCTCGGGCGCGCCGTCGATCGCGGCGGAGCGGCCGGATCTGCCCAAGGCGGTCGTCGCGCTCGTGGATCGGGCGCTCGCCGTCGACCCCCGCAAGCGGCCCAGCGCGCGGAAGCTCGCCGGCGCGCTCCGGCGCGTCTCGCTCGAGCCCGACCAGGGCGTGCCGCGGACGTTTCCCGTGCCGCGCCTCCCGGGTCTCGAGAGAGCTGCCCCGGCCGCCGCCGCCGCACTCTTCGCAGGCTGGACGGCCTCCGCGCTGCCGTTCTACCCGGCACATTGGGCGGCGGCGATCGCGCTCGGGGTCGGCGCGCTGTCCCTGCTCGGCCCGCGGCTCGGCTTGCTGCTCGCGCTCGGCGCACCGGTCTTCCCGCTCGGGAACCTTTCTTTCGGGCTGGCGGTCGTCTACGGGGTCATCGCCACTGTGTGGTTCGCTTTCTCCGTCGGCGAGCCGCGCAGCGCGCTGCTCCTCGTCGCCGGGCCACTGCTCGCGCCGGCCGGCGGGCTCGGACTCCTGCCGCTCGCCGGGCAGCTCGTGCGGAGTCCCGTTCGACGCGCCTTCCAGGTCGCCGGAGCGGTTCTCTGTGCGGCCCTCGTCGGCTCGGCGGGGGAGATCCACCTCCTGGGAATCGACGGCAGCTCCCAGCCGCTTTCGGTGGCCGGGGCTCTCTGGCGCACGCTCCAGGCGCACGCCGGGATCGGGCTCGAAGCGGTGGCGCTGGCTGCCGTCGCGGTTCTCCTCCCGTACGCCCGCGGGCGGACGCTCTGGCACGTGGCCGGCCTCGGAGCCGCGATGCTCGGACTGACCCTGCTCGCCGCGCCGCACGCCTCCGCGCTCCCGCTCGTGCTCGCCGCGTGGGCGACAAGCGGGCTCCTCGCTGCAGAGCCGTTTCTGCGGGCGAAGCATTAGACGCGCCCGAGGGGGTTAAATCTCCGGGGTGAACGTCCTCCGGTCGATCGAGCAGAAGATCGAGTCGCTGTTCGAGGGCGTCTTCGGGCGCGCCTTCAAGTCGAACGTGCAGCCGGTCGAGCTCGCCCGCAAGCTCGTGAAGGAGATGGACGACCACAAGATGGTCTCCGTTTCGCGCGTCTACGTGCCGAACGAGTACTCGGTCTACCTGGCGCCCGGCGATCGCGAGCAGTTCAAGAGCTACGAGGCCTCGCTGCGGGTCGAGCTGCAGGACTACCTGGCCGAGCACGCGAGGCGCGAGGGCTACGTCCTGCTCTCGCCACCGGCGGTGCTGATCACGACCGAGCCGGACCTCTCGGTCGGCGAGTTCGGGATCGCAACCAGGATGGTGCAAAAGCCCCAGGACGCGCGGGACGAGGACGCGCCCGAGGAGCAGGCCCAGCCGGGCGCGACGATGATCTACAAGCCGGAGCCGCCGGGCGAGACCGAGGCGGTCTCCGGCGAGGAGCTCGGCCTGGAGCCCGAGCGCGCGAAGCTGACCGTCGACGGAACGACCCATGAGCTCGGCAATGCCCGCGCCGTGATCGGGCGCTCGAAGGACTGCGACATCCAGCTGCCCGACCCGAACGCCTCGCGCCGGCACGCCGAAGTCGTCCAGGAAGGCGCGTCGTACTGGGTCGTCGACCTCGACTCCACCAACGGGATCGAGGTGAACGGCCGCCGCGAGAAGCGGGCCAAGCTCCGCAACGGCGACCGGATCACGATCGGCTCGACCGAGCTCCTCTTCGAGCTGGAGACGGCGTGACGGTCGCCTCGGTGGCAATCCAGGAGGTCCTGCTCCTCCTGAAGATCCTCTTCCTGATTCTGCTCTATCTCTTCATCTGGCGGATCGTGCGGGTCGCGAGCAAGGACATCCGTACGCCGCAGGAGAGCTTCGTGCTGGCGCCGCAGCGGGCGGCTGCCGTGCGAACGACGTCCACGGCAGCGCCGCCCGTGCGCTCGCCCGGCCGGCTCGTCGTCGTCTCCAGCCCCTCGTTGTCCGACGGGATCGTCCACGAGCTGGAGGCGACTCCGCTCACGGTGGGCCGCGGCGCGCAGAACCACCTTCCCTTGCAGAACGACGAGTTCGCCTCCGGGATCCACGCCCGCTTCGAACCTCGCAAGGACGGCGTCTGGATCGTGGACACCGGCTCGACCAACGGCACGTTCGTGAACGGCGAGCGGGTCGACGACGCGCGACGGCTCCATCCCGGCGATCTCGTCCGGATCGGGGAGAGCGACTTCAGGTATGACCTGTGACCACAGACCGAGCCCCGGGAGATCTCGTGCCTGGACTTGTCCTGGCACGTACGTGGTGACATGACTTTGGGTCAGAGCGCAGCCGTCTCCGATTCCGGCCGCAAGCGGCGCCGCAACGAGGACGCGTACGTTCGCGAGCCCCCGCTCTTCGCGGTTGCGGACGGAATGGGCGGCGCCCAGGCCGGCGAGATCGCTTCGCGGCTCGCCGCGGCGGCCGTGATGTCGGCCGACCTGGAAAAGGGCGGCGAGGAGCGCGTCGTCGAGCTGATCCAGGAGGCCAACCGCCGCGTCTACGAGCGCTCGAGCACGGACGACGCCGTGTCCGGGATGGGGACGACCATGACGGTCGCGCTCGTCGAGGACGGCCAGGTCCGAATCGGGCACGTCGGGGACTCCCGCGCCTACCTGATCCGCGAGGGGAAGCTCGAGCAGCTGACCGAGGATCACTCTCTCGTCGCCGAGCTCGTGCGAAGCGGCAAGCTCTCGCCCGAGGAGGCGGAGGTACATCCGCAGCGCTCGATGATCACGCGCGCCCTCGGCACGGAGCCCGACGTCGACGTCGACCGCTTCTCCGTCACGACGCAGCCGGGCGACATCTTCATGCTCTGCTCCGACGGCCTCACCTCGATGGTCGACGAGCAGACGATCCTCGACCTCGTCGACAAGCAGCGCGCCGACCTGAAGAAGGCCGGCAAGGCGCTCGTCGACGCCGCCAACAAGAGCGGCGGCGAGGACAACATCACGATCGTCCTCTTCGAGATCGCCGCAGCCGGTGCGGAGGACACCGTCCAGATCGCGGCCCCGGCCGAGGACCCTCGGGACCTGGCCGACGAAGACACCCTCTCCGGGCTCGAAGGCGTGCCGACGATCTCGGATGGAGCCGTGCGTGCCGAGGCAGCCCCGGTCGCCAAGGCCCGCCGCCGACGCTGGCCCTACGTCCTGGCCGCAGTCGTCGTGCTCGTGCTCGTCCTGCTCGGCCTCGGCGTCTGGCAGCTCTCGCGCTCGAACTTCGTCGGCGCAGAGGCGAACGGCCACGTCGCGGTCTATCAGGGCGTGCCGTGGGATCTCGGCGGCGGCGTCCACCTCTACCGCCTGGTCTACGAGAGCCCGCTGCTCGCCGCGCAGCTCTCCCGCGGAGAGCGGCAGAAGCTCTTCAACCACGACCTGCGCAGCAAGCACGCCGCCATCCGCCTCGTCAAATCCTTCGAGCCCGATGCAGTTCCATGACCGCAACTAGGGCGCGCAGGGCCGAGGGACAGGCCTCTTGAGGCCTGTCCCTCACCCCACCAAGTAGGGCGAGGAATTTGAGCTATCGAAATCGCGAGCTCGCGAACCTGATCGTCGTCGCGATCCTCACCGGCCTCGGCTTCGCGAGCGTCTTCATCGCGCGCCAGGACGTGATCTCGACCGCCTCGCTCACCTACGGGCTCTTCTTCCTCGGCCTCTACCTCGTCGCGCACGTCTTCACGCGACTCGCGGTGCCGCACGCGGATCCGTACCTGCTCCCGCTCGCAGGCCTGCTGACCGCCGTGGGCGTGATCGAGATCTACCGCCTGAAGCCGAGCGACGCGCTCCGCCAGAGCCTCTGGATCGTGATCGGCGTGGCCGTGTTCGGCGCCGTGCTGCTGCTCCTGCGCCGCGACTACCGCAAGCTCGAGAACTACAAGTACATCTTCGGTCTCGGCGCCGTCTTCCTGCTCGCGCTGCCCGCACTGCCCGGTCTCGGGCAGACGATCAACGGCGCCCGGCTCTGGATCCACTTCGGGAGCCTCCAGTTCCAGCCGGGCGAGCTCGCGAAGATCATGCTGATCGTCTTCCTCGCGGGCTACCTGCGCGAGAAGCGAGAGGTGCTCGCGCAGGGGCGGCTGAAGGACCTCGGGCCACTGCTCGTGATCTGGGGCGCCGCGATGCTCGTCCTCGTCGAGACGAAGGACCTCGGCAGCGCGCTCCTCTACTTCGGGATCTTCCTGGCGATGCTCTACACGGCGACGGCGCGCAAGGCCTACGCGTTCTCCGGACTCGCGCTGTTCGTGGTCGGCTCGTACGGTGCCTACCATTTCGTGGCGCGGGTCAAGGAGCGCGTGACGATCTGGCTGCACCCGTGGACGAGTCACCCGGTGCCCTGCCCGCTCTCCGGCCACCCGGCTCTGCGGCAGGACTGCCAGAGCTACCAGCTCGTCAAGTCGCTCTATTCGATCGGCAACGGCGGCTACGGCGGCCCCGGCTTCGGCAAGGGCACCTTCACGACACCTGACGGGCACCAGCTGATCCCGTTCCTGAACACCGACTTCATCTACTCGGCGCTCTCGCAGGAGCTGGGCCTGATCGGCTCGTCGGCGCTGCTGCTCGTCTACATCGTGATCGTCCTGCGCGGCATGCGGCTCGCGATCCTGGCCGAGGACGGCTTCTCGAAGCTGCTCGCGGCGGGCCTCACCTTCGGCTTCGCGCTGCAGACGTTCATCATCATCGGCGGCGTCCTGCGGCTGATCCCGCTGACCGGGATCACGATGCCGTTCGTGAGCTACGGCGGCTCGAGCATCGTCGCCAACTTCGTGCTGCTCGCGGGTCTCCTGCTGGTCTCGAACCGTGCGAACGCGAAGGCGGCGGGCGCGTGAACGACCAGATCCGCAAGCTGACCGTCGCCGCGGTCGTGCTGCTCGTGGCACTCATCGTCGGGACGACCTACTGGCAGACCTGGGCCGCTGCGGGCCTGCGCGACAAGCAGGACAACGCGATCGCCCGGGTCGCGCAGTTCACGATCAAGCGGGGCGCCATTTACACGGCCGCCGGCACACCGCTCGCCCTGAACCGCGCCAAGAAGGTCAGCGACCAGACCTTCTATTTCCGGCGCTATCCGAACGGCAACCTCGCCTCGGACGTGGTCGGCTACTCGACGCAGGCCCGCTTCCGCACCGGCCTCGAGGAATCGGAAAACGACTACCTGACGGCATCGAACGCGCACCTCTCGACGGTGCTCGACCGCACGCTGGATGTGTTGAAGGGCGCGACGATCGTCGGCAACAACCTCGTGCTCACGCTCGACGCGCAGGCGCAACGCTTGGCGATCCAGGCGCTCGGCTCGAACTGCGGCGCTGTCGTCGCGCTCGACCCGGTCACCGGGAAGGTGCTCGTGATGGCGACCTCGCCGTCGTACGACCCGAACCTGATCGAGCGCGACTACCCGGCGATCTCCCGGATCCAGGCGAACTGCCGTCCGGCAGCGCCGCTCCTCAACCGGGCTACGCAGGGCACGTACTCACCGGGCTCGTCGTTCAAGCTCGTCACCGCCGCGGCGGCGCTCGACAGCGGCACCTACACGCTCGACTCGAGCTTCAACGACCCGGGCTACTGCATCGAGTACGGCAAGAAGGTGACGAACTTCTCCGACCAGAACGGACCCGAGGTCTTCGGGCAGGTCAACTTCGTCCAGGCGCTGCAGCACTCGATCAACGCCGTCTTCTGCGAGATCGGGAAGAAGCTCGGAGCGCACGTGATCCTCGACTACGCGCGCCGCTTCGGCTTCTACGCGATCCCGCCGCTCGAGACGCCGGTCTCCGAGCGCAAACCGAGCGGACTCTGGCGGAACTCGCGGCTCTTCTTCCCCAAGCACGACTTCCAGGTGGACAACGGACGGCTCGGCTTCGGTCAGGAGGCCCGCCTGCTCGTCACCCCGCTGCAGATGGCGATGGTCGCCGCGGGGATCGCCAACCAGGGCGTCGTCATGCAGCCGTACCTGATCGACCGGATCGTCGCGCCCGACAAGTCGACGCTGCAACGCACGAAGCCGCGGGAGCTCGGGCGTGCGATCGAGCCGCAGACGGCCACAGACCTGACGACGATGATGGAGGCCGTCGTCAGCGGCGGCACCGGCACCGCCGCGCAGATTCCCGGCGTGCTGGTCGCCGGCAAGACCGGGACGGCCGAGACGGGCGTCGCGCACGTCAACACCACCTGGTTCGTCGCCTTCGCGCCCGCCGATGCGCCCCGGGTCGCGATCGCCGTGGCGCTCGAGAACCAGCACGGCACCGGCGGCGCGACCGCGGCCCCGATCGCGAAGACGATCATGGAGCAGTTGCTCCGCAGGCCCGGGCCCTAACCTTAGAGATGGTGCTCCTACCAGCAATACACGCCGGGCTCTGGGCCGCCATCACGCGGCGCGAGAGCCCACCCTCGCCCTTGATCAGGCTCCCAGCCTGGCCAGCGGGCGAGTGCGGCCTCTCGCTTGGTGCTAGCGACCCAGAGTTCCGACAGCATCACTGGCAGGAGCACTGATGGCGACTTCGGACACGCTGATCGATCGCGTCTTCGACGGCCGCTACCGCGTCGTCCGCAAGCTCGGCACCGGCGGCATGGCGAACGTCTACCTCGCCGAGGACCAGGAGCTCGGGCGAAGGGTTGCGATCAAGATGCTCGACGATCGGCACTCGCAGGACGACCAGTTCGTCGAGCGCTTCCGCCGCGAGGCCAAAAACGCGGCGGGACTCTCGCACCCGAACATCGTCGCGATCTACGACCGCGGCGAGGCCGAGGGCACTTACTACATCGCGATGGAGTACCTCGAGGGCCGCACCCTCAAGGAGCTGATCGTCACCCGCGGCCCGACCCCGGTTCCGGTCGCAATCGACTACACACGCCAGATCCTGGCGGGCCTCGCCTTCGCCCACAAGAACGGGATCGTCCACCGAGACATCAAGCCGCACAACATCATCGTCGGCCCCGACGGGCGCGTGAAGGTGACGGACTTCGGCATCGCACGCTCCGGTGCGAGCCAGATGACGGAGGCCGGCTCCATCATCGGCACCGCGCAGTACCTCTCGCCCGAACAGGCGCGCGGCGCCCCTGTCGACCAGCGCTCGGACCTCTACTCGGTCGGGATCGTGCTCTACGAGATGCTCACCGGCACGGTCCCGTTCACCGGCGACACCCCGCTCGAGATCGCGATGAAGCATCTCTCGGCCACTCCGGACCCGCCGTCGGCCCGCCGTCCGGAGATCCTGCGCGACCTGGACTACGTGATCCTACGGGCGCTCGCCAAGGATCCAGACGACCGCTATGCGAACGCCGAGGAGATGGATGCCGACCTGGCGCGAGTGCTCCGGGGTGCGGGAGTCTCGGAGGAGACGGCCGAAGCGGCCACCGCGATCCTCTCCGGCACGGCGCTGGCCGCAGCTGCGCCGACGCAGGTCGTTCCGCGGCGGCCGCGGGCGGGCCCGCCCGTCGCACCGCCCGCCTACAGCGGGCCGCCGACCGGCTTCTACGAGTACGACGAGCCGCGCCGCCGGCCTGTCTGGCCATGGGTGCTCGGGATCCTGCTTGCGATCGCCGCCGGGTTCGCGGCGTTCTACGTCTACACGAAGATCCAGGACCAGCTCGCCGCGAACAAGCCGGTGCGCGTCGAGAACTACGTCGGTCTCGTCGAGCGGCTCGCTGTGGCGAAGATCCGAGCTTCCGGCTTCAAGGCGCACATCGTCCGGCAGCCGTACGACAAGCCGCCGATCCAGGTCGGGCAGGTCTTCAAGCAGGCGCCCGACGCCGGCTCGAGCACCGCCAAAGGGAACCCGGTCACGATCTTCGTCTCGACGGGCAAGGCGAAGACGACCGTGCCCGACGTCAGGAACAAGTCCTCTGCGGATGCGACGGCGGCGCTCACGGCCGCGCACCTGAAGTACAAGATCGTCGAGATCCACTCGACCCAGCCGGCCGGGCAGGTGACGGCGCAGGATCCGCAGCCGGGAACGAAGGTCGTGCAGGGGACGGTCGTGCGGATCAACGTCTCGAAGGGAATCGCGCCGATCGCCGTGCCCGTCGTGATCGGCCTGCCCTACCAGTCGGCGCTGGCGACGCTCCAGGGCGCGGGTTTCGCGGTCGCGCCGCCGCACTACGTCGACTCGAGCGAGGCCAAGGGAACTGTCATCGGCGAGGACCCGAAGGGCGACTCGCTCCAGCCGAAGGGCTCGACGATCACCCTGACGGTCTCGAAGGGGCCGAAGACCTCGTCCGTCCCTGACGTGACGAGCACGGACCAGGCGACGGCGAGCCAGACGCTGAAGGACTCCGGGTTCATCGTCGTCCTGCGCACCCAGGCGACGAACGATCCCTCGCTGGACGGGATCGTCATCGACCAGCGCCCCACGCCGGGGACACAAGCGCTGCCCGGGACGAGCGTGACGATCATCGTCGGCCACTACAAGGCACCCCCGCCTCCGCCGCCGACGACGGCAGCCACGACGACCACGGCGACCACGACGCCGACGGCGACCACCGACACGACCGCGACGACCACCACCACCCCGACAACGCCGTGAGCCGGCGCGTGGCCGTGGTGCTCGGCGGCCGCTCGAGCGAGCACGACATCTCGGTCGCGTCGGCGCGCTCGGTCTGCGAAGCGCTGGAGGCCGCGGGCCACGAGGTGGTGACAGTCACCATCGCCCGCGACGGCCGCTGGGAGCTCGGCCAGGGTGGCCCGAAGGGCCAACTACCTGTGACAGTCACAGGTCAAGGTCCCGCGGAGACACTGCCCGTTCCGGTCGCGGACGCGGCGGTGCTGCCCGCGCTCTCCTCGGTCGAGGTCGTCCTGCCGATCCTGCACGGCCCCTTCGGCGAGGACGGCACCGTCCAGGGCCTGCTCGAGCTGGCGGACGTCCCCTACGTCGGGGCAGGCGTCGCGGCCTCGGCCCTCTGCATGGACAAAGACCTCTTCAAGTCGGTCATGCGCGACCACGGCATCCCCGTGACGCGCAACGTCACCCTCCGGCTCGGCGACCCAGTCGAGAACCCGTTCGGCTTCCCGGTCTTCGTGAAGCCCGCGCGGCTCGGCTCCTCCGTCGGGATCTCGAAGGCCCACGACGAGACCGAGCTCGAGCAGGCCGTCGCGCTCGCCCGCCGCCACGACGAGAAGGTGCTCGTCGAGGAGTTCGTCGCGGGCGTCGAGGTCGAGTGCGGCGTGCTCGGCAACCGGACGCCGCCGCCGATCGCCTCGCTCCCCGGCGAGATCGTCGCCCACGCCGAGTGGTACGACTACGGCGCCAAGTACGACGAGGGCGGCATGGAGCTGCTCATCCCGCCGCGGGTCACGCCCGAGCAGGCCGAGCGCGTCCAGGAGCTCTCGGTTCGCGCCTTCGTCGCGACGGAGTGCGAGGGCATGGCTCGGGCCGACTGCTTCGTCCGCGAGGACGGCGAGGTGCTCGTCAACGAGCTGAACACGATCCCGGGCTTCACCTCGACGAGTGTCTACGCCAAGCTCTTCGAGGCCTCCGGCATCCCGTACCGCGAGCTACTGGAACGGCTGATCGACCTCGCGCTCGAACGGCACGAGCGCCGCAGCCGGCTCGAGTATTAGGGGCCGGTCGCCGTCACCTCGTTGATCTCCACCCGGTCGAGGACGGCGACGAGCTGTGTGATCCAGACGAGGTAGTAGCGCCTCGGCTCCGGCACGTGCAGCTGGAAGGTCGTCGACTTGTTGACGGTCCGGTTCGAGGACACGTCCGCGAACGGACCCTCGGTCGAGCTCCCCGCCTTGATCACCGCATGGAAACCGGGCGTGTTCGACTTGATCGTCAACGTGGCCAGCTTCGTCGCCTGCGGCGCGGCGAGCACGAGCCCGACGCCGGACTTGAGACCGCCGAACGTGTTGCCCGCGTAGAGCTCCGTCTCCCAGTAGGTCGTCGGATCGCGGTCGGTCGCGTACTGGAGCCGCTCGTCGTGCTCGGTGCCGTCGCCGGGCACCGGGTCGTAGCTCGCCACCGAGCTGAGACTGACCGCGTGCGCGACGGACGCCACCGTGGGCGTCCCGCCACCACCCCCGGTATGACGGAGCCCGAAGTAGAGAGCGGCGGCAATC
The DNA here is from genome assembly GCA_038213135.1 of Gaiellales bacterium. Taxonomy (GTDB): domain Bacteria; phylum Actinomycetota; class Thermoleophilia; order Gaiellales; family Gaiellaceae; genus JBBQTQ01. Next base: position 12,962 of record JBBQTQ010000025.1, on the reverse strand, counting down.
GCCCCCGCGACGAGCAGCACCGCGACCAAAGCGAGCGGCAAACTGCGCCGCTGCCGCCGAGCGCGAGGCGAGGCCACAGGCTCCCGCTTGATCATCGTCCGGTCGCCGTCCGGCGCTCCGAGCTCGCGGAGGCACGCCTCGAGCTCGCCCTCGAATTCGGCCATCGTCGGGAAACGATCGGCGGGGTCCTTCGCCATCGCCGTTCGAACAGCAGTCTCGAGCCGCGCCGGCACCTCGGGCCGGCGCTCGATCAGGCTCGGCACCGGCTCGTTGACGTGTCGCATCGCAACGGCGACGAAGTTGTCGCCCGAATAGGGCGGCTTGCCCGTCAGCAGCTCGTAGAGGACGACCCCGAGCGAATAGACGTCGCTCTGCTCGGTCGAGCCGTGACCGCTCGCCTGCTCCGGCGCGATGTAGTCGCTCGTCCCCATCACCGTGCCCGTCTGCGTCAATCCGTGCGCCACGTCGAGCGAGCGTGCGATCCCGAAGTCGGTGACCTTCGCCTCGCCGTTCCCGAGCAGGACGTTTTGCGGCTTCACGTCGCGATGGACGAGTCCGTTGGCGTGCGCAAACGCGAGCGCGCGGCCGATCTGGATCCCGAGCTCGAGCGCCTGGCGCACCGGCAGCGGGCCGCTCCGCGCGACGAGCTGCTTGAGGTTCTCGCCCTCCACGTACTCGAAGACGATGTACTGCCGCCCGCCGGACTCGCCCCGGTCGATCACCGTGACGATGTTGGGATGGCTCAGCTGGGCCGCGGCACGGGCCTCGCGACGGAACCGCTCGACGTATTCCTCGTCCTCCGTGTACTGCTCGTGGAGGATCTTCAGCGCGACGTGACGCTCGAGCAGGGTGTCGTGCGCGCGGAAGACATTCGACATCCCGCCGACGCCGATCCGTTCCTCGAGCTCGTAGCGCTCGTCGACTACCTCACCGACCACGGAGGGAAGATTGCCCTGCTGCGGGAGAACTACGCCCGCAGAACCGCTTCGAGCGCCTGTTCCCAGACGCCGAGCGCCTCGTCCAGCTCGGCCTCGCTGGTCACGAGCGGGAGCAGGACGCGGATGCAGTTCGAGTAGATCCCCGCCTTCAGGAGCAGTAGACCGGCCGCGGCAGCCTGCTCGACGACCGCGCTCGCGAGCTCCGGCGCCGGATCCTTGCTCGGGCGGTCGTGCACGAGCTCGATCGCCAGCATCGCGCCGAGGCCGCGAACGTCGCCGATCTGCTCGAAGCGCTCCTGCCATGCAGTCATCCGGGCGCGGATCGTTTCGCCGAGCGTTTCCGCGCGGGCGATCAGGCCCTCCTCCTCGATCACGTCGAGAACGGCGAGCGCGGCCGCCTGCGCGACCGGGTTGCCGACGTATGTGCCGCCGATCGCGGAATCGCCCGGCGCGTCCATGATCTCGGCGCGACCGAGTACGCCGGAGAGCGGGAGGCCGGCGGCGATCGACTTCGCCACGGTGATCAGGTCGGCCTCGACGCCGTAGTGCTCGATCGAGAACATCCGCCCCGTTCTGGCGAAGCCGGTCTGGATCTCGTCGACGACCAGCACGATCCCGTTGTCGTCGCAGACTCGCCGCACGCCCTCCATGAACTCCTGCCCGGCCGGGAGGAAGCCGCCCTCGCCCTGCACCGGCTCGATCACGATCGCCGCGACCTCCTCGGCCGCGACCTGCGTGACCAGCGCACGCTCGAGCGCGGCCAGCGCCGTCTTCGCGTGAGGCCCGCGGTAGCCGTTCGGAAACGGAACGCGGTAGATCGACGGCGAGAAGGGGCCGAGCCCCGCCTTGTAGGGATGGGTCTTCGAGGTCAGCGACAGCGAGAGCAGCGTCCGTCCGTGGAAGCCGCCCTCGAAGGCGATCACGGCCGAGCGCTTCGTGTAGGCGCGCGCGAACTTGACCGCGTTCTCGACCGCTTCGGTACCCGCGTTGAAGAACGCCGCCTTGGTCGGCCCCGAGATCGGCGTCAGCGCGAGCAACCGCTCGGCGAGCGTGACGTAGACCTCGTACGGGACGATCGTGAAGTCGGTGTGCGAGAAGCGCGCGAGCTGCTCCTGCGCAGCGGCGACGACCTTCGGATGCGAGTGGCCGACGTTGAGACAGCCGACCCCGCCCGAGAAGTCGATGAAGGTGTTGCCGTCGACGTCGGTGAGCGTCGCGCCCCGACCCTCGGCGATCACAACCGGTAGGTAGATCGAGAGCGGATCGGCGATCGCCTGCGCCTTGCGCTCGAGGATCTCGCGGGAGCGCGGCCCCGGAACCTCGGTCTTCAGCTCGATCGCCCGGGTCGCAGCCACGTCCGGACGATAGCGGAGGGCACGGCCGTAGAATCGGCGCCGTGGTCCTCGCCGACGTGACGATCCGCCGCCTGCTCCACGAGGGCCGCATCGAGATCGATCCCTACGACCCCTCGCTCCTGCAGCCGTCGAGCGTCGACGTGCGTGTCGACCGCTACTTCCGGGTCTTCCGCAACTCGCGCTACCCGTACATCGACGTGAAGCAGGAGCAGGAGGGCCTGACCGAGCTCGTCGAGATCGACAGCGAGCCGTTCATCCTCCATCCGGGCGAGTTCGTGCTCGGTTCGACGCTGGAGCGCGTGAAGCTGCCCGACGACCTGGTGGCGCGGCTCGAGGGGAAGTCGAGCCTGGGCCGGCTCGGCCTGCTGATCCACTCGACGGCGGGCTTCATCGACCCCGGCTGGGACGGGCACGTGACGCTCGAGCTCTCGAACGTCGCCAACCTCCCGATCACGATCTACCACGAGATGAAGATCGGCCAGCTCTCGTTTGTCCAGCTCTCGGAGCCGGCGGAGACGCCCTACGGCGCCTCGGGACTCGGCTCGAAGTACCAGGGCCAGAAGGGGCCGACGCCCTCACGGTACTGGAAGAATTTCGAGTGATCCTCGTCACAGGCGGGACAGGTTTCGTCGGGCGCCATGTCGTGCACGCGCTCCGCGCCGAGAACCGGGACGTGCGCTGTCTCGTCCGCGACCCGAGGAGGGCCCAGCAGCTCGCCGACTGGGGCTGCGAGCTCGTCCCGGGCGACATCACCGATGCCGCGAGCCTGCGGACGGCGGTCGCCGGCTGCGACGCGATCGTCCACCTGGTCGCGATCATCGTCGGCAAGCCCGGCGACTTCCAGCGGATCATGATCGACGGCACCCGCGACCTCGTCGTCGCCGCACGCGAGGCGGGCGTCCGTCGCTTCGTGCTGATGAGCGCCCTGGGCACGAGCGAGCAGACGAAGGATCTCGTGCCCTACTACGGCGCCAAGTGGGCGATGGAGAAGACCGTCGAGGACTCCGGGCTCGAGCGGGTGATCTTCCGACCGAGCTTCATCTTCGGCAAGGATGGCGGCGTGCTGCCGACCTTCATCCGTCAGGTGCGCTGGTCGCCGGTCGTGCCCGTCGTGGGCTCGGGCGAGGCGCGGCTGCAACCGATCTGGGTGGACGACGTGGCCGCGTATTTCGCGAAGGCGATCGACCTGCCGGCGGCGGCAAACCGTCTCTTCGAGCTGGGCGGGCCCGACGCGGTCACCTGGAACGAGCTCTACAGGCGGATCCGGAAGGTGCTCCGTGTCCGACGAGCGCAGGTGAACGTGCCCACCGGCTTGATGCGCCTCGGCGCAGCGTTCGCGGAGAGGCTGCCGAGCCCGCCGGTGACGCGCGACCAGCTGAAGATGCTCGCCGCCGGTGACAATACGACCGACATGACCCCCGCCCTGGAGACTTTCGAGCTCGGCGTGCTCCCGCTCGACGAGCAGATCAAGCGGGCAGCGTGAACATCAAGCGGATCATGGGAGCCGCCAACCGCGGCCTGTACCGTCTCAGCGGCGGCAAGATCGGCGGCAAGTTCTTCGGCGCGCCGGTCCTGCTGCTCACCACCACCGGGCGGAAGAGCGGCAAGCCGCGCACGATGCCGCTCCTCTACCTCGACGACGGGGAGCGATTCGTCGTCGTCGCCTCAGCCGGAGGCCAACCTCAGCACCCCGCGTGGCTCACGAACCTGCGCGCGAACCCCGACGTGGAGGTGGAGCTCGGCCGCGAGCGGATCCCGATGCGGGCGCGCGAGGCGAGTGGCGACGAGCGTGACCGCTACTGGACGCGGGTCGTCGCGATGTACAAGCAGTACGAGAGCTACCAGCAGAAGACGACCCGCCAGATCCCGCTGGTCGTGCTCGAGCGCCCTAATCAGGGCCAGTCCTAGGACAGACGCTGGGTCGTGGCCCGAAAAGGCGAAGGGGCCGGCTTTCGCCGACCCCTTCCGGTAACCGCCTGGTTTAGCAGGGGCGCTTCCTGCCGCCTCGCGTACGAGGCGACGGCGCTTCCAGCGAGTCCCCAACGCCGCCTAGACGATTCCCCTTAGGTCCAGGGGACACGCCCCTACCGGTCGGTACCTCCACTGGCCGTACTGTCTGAAGACTGCAGTCGGACCACCTCCTTTCCGCGGTAGCCCTACATTAGCGAGTCGCGTAGGACGACGGAAATCTCCAGCCCGCGGTCGAGCACGCGCCTGACCGGTCGTCCAGAATTTAGACGCTGACCTTGACGATCCCGTCCTCGACGCGAACCGGATACGTCCGCACCGGCTCGTAGGCGGGGAGCGTCAGTGCGCGACCGGAGCGGATGTCGAAGTTCGCCCCGTGACGGGGACAGATGACGACGCCGTCAGCCTCGTCGAAGTCGCCCTCGCAGAGCGGCCCGTCGTCGTGGGAGCAACGGTCCTCGATCGCGTAAAGCTGCCCGCCGAGGTTGTAGACGCCGATCGACTCCAGCCCCGCCTGGACGATCTTCACCGAGCCGGACGGAAGATCCTCCAGCGGACAGACGTCCAGCTCGGGCAACTACTTGAGCTCGAGCTCGTCGAAGCCGGCGAGACCTTCGGGCAGCGGCGTCCCCTTCGCCTTGTGCAGCGCCACCTTCAGCGTCGTCAGCCCGAGCACGGCGCACTTGAGACGCACAGGCGTCAGCGGGATCCCGATCTCGGCGAGCAGGTCGTCGGTCGAAAGCGCGGCCACGTCCTGCGCGGTCTTCCCCTGCGCCATCTCCATCAGCATCGAGGTCGCCGCCTGGCTGATCGCGCAGCCGCGGCCGGAGAACTTCACCTCGTCGATCGTGTCCCCGCCCTCCTCGAACGAGACGTAGATCGAGACCTCGTCGCCGCAGAGCGGATTCTGGCCCTCGGCCTCGGCGTCGGCGCCCTCGATCACGCCGTGCCCGCGCGGGTTCTTGTAGTGGTCGAGGATGACCTCGCGGTAGAGATCCTGGAACTCTCCTTCGCTCACGCAAACACCTTACGCGCGCGGTGCAAGCCGTCGACAAGCCGGTCGATCTCCTCGGGAATCGTGTAGAGGTAGAAGCTCGCGCGGTTCGTGGCGACCACGCCGAGCTTGCGCATCAGCGGCTGGCAGCAGTGGTGGCCGGCGCGGATCGCGACTCCCTCGAGGTCGAGGATCTGTGCGACGTCGTGCGGGTGGACGCCCTCCATGTTGAAGAGGACGATTCCGGCGCGGCGCTCCGCCGGGGGGCCGTAGAGCTCGATTCCGGGGATCTCGTGCAGGCGCTCGAGCGCATACGCCGCGAGCTCGTGCTCGTGCGCCTCGATCGCGTCAAACCCGATCGCGCTCAGGTAGTCGATCGCGGCTCCGAAGCCGACAGCTTCCGCCATCGGCGCGGTGCCGGCCTCGAACTTGTGCGGTAGCTCCCCCCAGGTGGTCTTGTCGAGGCTGACCGCGCGGATCATGTGCCCGCCGAGCAGGAAGGGCTCCATCCTCTCGAGCAGCTCCGCGCGACCCCAGAGCGCGCCGACGCCGCTCGGCCCGCACATCTTGTGCGCCGAGATCGCGAGGAAGTCGACGCCGAGGGCCTGCACGTCGACGGTCAGGTGCGGCGCGGCCTGGGCGCCGTCGCAGACGTAGATCGCGCCCTGCTCGTGGGCCCACGCGGCGAGCTTCTCGACCGGGTTGATCGTGCCGAGCGAGTTCGAGACGAGCGCGGTGGCGACGACCTTCAAGTTCCCGCCGGCTGCGACCGCGTCCAGCTCGCCGAGGTCGAGCTCGCCCTGCTCGTCGAGCGGCAGCATCCGCAGCTCGGCTCCGGTTCGCTCGCACATGTACTGCCAGGGCACGAAGTTCGAGTGATGCTCGAGCTCGGTGACGATCACGAGGTCGCCGGGACCGAGGTTCGAGAGTCCCCACGCATAGGCGACGAGGTTGATGCCCTCGGTCGCATTGCGGACGAAGATCACCTCGCGCGAGGAAGGCGCGTTGAGCAGCGCGGCGACCTTGTCTCGCGCGCCCTCGAGCCCTGCCGTCGCGCGCTCGGCGAGCTGGTAGACGCCGCGGTGGACGTTCGCGTAAGAGGTCTCGTAGAACTCGACCATCGCAGCGAGCATCTGCCGCGGCTTCTGCGAGCTGGCAGCGGAGTCGAGAAACGAGAGCGGCTTCCCGTGGAAGCGCTGCTCGAAGATCGGAAAGTCGGCGCGGAGCTTGTGCGCGTCGAGCTTGGCCTTTGCCGTTACGGCCATGCTCGCATCGTATCCGCGCCTAGCGCTGCGACCTGGCCACGACCTCGCAGCGGCGGGTCACGTCGAAGCGGTCGACCACGGCGATGTCGTGCTGGGGACCGCAGTCGATCGCGTCCTTCTGCCCGTCTCGCGCGTAGATCGTATCGTTGCCGCCGCCCGCGTCGACCACGTCCCGGCCGGGGCCGGGGAAGATGACGTCGTCGCCGTTGCCCGCGTCGATCGTGTCGTTACCTGCCAGGGCGTAGATCCGGTCGGCGCCGGGGCGCGCGCAGATCGTGTCTCGACCGGGCGTGCCGGAGAGATAGTCGGCTCCCGATGTGCCGACGAGCGTGCAGGGAAGCACCTCCGCGGCTACCGACGCCTGATTAGTCGTCGGGTCGCTGTCGGGCTGGTCGGAGGTGACAATGGCAGTGACCCCGATCAGGGTGTTCGCGTCGTAGCTGCGGATGTCGACGTGCACGTCCGCCGAGGCGTGGGGCTCCAACGAAGGCACCGTCGCGCTCGTCGTCGAGAGCAGAGTGCGACCTCTGGGTGCGAACGCGACCTTGACCCCGGTCGCGCGCTGATTCCCGTCGTTGTCGATCGTGAACGTCAGCTCGTCCGGCTTGCCGATCGCGGCGGCGTCGTTACCAGCCGCGCCGATGATCCGAAGGTCGACGCACGAGAGGCGCCCGAGCCCGGGCAGCGAGCCCGGTCGCCAAGCGGGAGCGATCAGGCGTGGACCGGCGGGGAGGAAGTTCCCCTCGCACGTCCCGTCCGGATTCATCTGGAGCGTCGTCGTCCCCTCGCCGCCGCGGGCGTCCTGGAAGAAAAGCCGCGACCCGTCGGGCCACCACGTCGGCGCTCCCCCGCTGGGATAGCCGTAGAGCGACTGGTCGCTCGGTGGGCCCGTCAGCCGCCGGACGTCGCTGCCGTCGCTTGCGACGGTGAAGACGTCCTGACGGGTCAGCGGGCCGAACTTCGTCGAGTACTGCGTGAAGACGTGCGTGCCGACGAAGGCGATCCGCGAGCCGTCCGGCAACCAGCTCGGCAGCGCCGCGTACAGCGGCTGCGAGGCGAACGTCGAAACGACCAGGTGCCGATTCGAGCCGTCCGCGTTCATCACGAACAGCTGTCCATTCGTATAGGCGATCCGCGTTCCGTCGGGCGACCAGGCCGGCTCGCGGTCGAAGCCCGGGCTCGGCGTCAGGCGCTGCGGCGCCCCTCTCGGCGCGCTCACGTAGATGCCGCCGTCGTCCAGGAAGAGGACTTTCGATCCGTCCGGAGCCCACTGCAGCCCCGACTTCTGGCCGCTATCCGCGGTCAGCGCGTGGGCGCCCGAGCCGAGCGGCGAGACGAGCCAGACCTGGGGAATACCACGGGTCGTCTTGAGGAAGGCGATCCAGTCGTCCTGCGGCGACCACTGCGGAGACGTGTTCGAGACCCCGGCACCCGCATCGCTCGTCAGCTTGCGCAAGGTGCTCCCGTCAGCGGAGACGACCGCGATGTCGGCCGGGTCGGCGGATACCGCACGGTAGGCGAGCGCGACCTGCGTGCCGTCAGGCGACCAGCTCGGTGAGTCGCCGAGGGCGAGCGCCCTGCCGCCGCTGCCGTCGGCGTCGTAGGTCGCAACGACGGTGCCCGCGCCGTTCACCTGCGTGAAGACGATTCGTGCGGTCGGGGTAGCGCCACCTGCAGCGGGGACGAGGAGCAGCGCGAGCAGAGCGACGCGCCTACGCATTGCCCGCAAAGTACGCGGGAGTTGTGAGGAGGGGTTGAGCCGGCCGTTAAGCCTGTGGGATTCGCGCTTCGAGCGCGTCGGCGAGCGCCTCGCGCACCGGGTCGAGCTCGATCCGGTCGAGCACGTCCTGGAAGAAGCCGCGAACGATCAGCCGCTCCGCCTCGCTGCGCGGCAGGCCGCGCGCCATCGCGTAGAAGAGCTGCTCGCGGTCGACCCGGCTGACCGTGGCGCCGTGCGTGCAGCGAACGTCGTTGGCGAGGATCTCCAGGCCCGGAATCGGCACCGCGTGCGTCGTCGGCGACAGCATCAGGTTCCGGTTCTCCTGGTAGGCGTTCGTCTTCTGCGCGTCGCGCTCGACCCGGATCATCCCGCGCCAGACCGCGGTCGCCTCGTCGCGGAGCGCGCCCTTGAAGGCGAAGTCGGAGGTCGTGTTCGGCGCGATGTGCTCCTGAAAGGTGTCGTAGTCCAGGTGCTGCTTGCCGTCCGCGAAGTAGGCGCCGGTGACGCGCGAGGTCGCGCCCTGGCCGGCGAGGTCGTTCTGGATCCAGACCTTCCCGCGCCGCGAGCCGAAGCCGCCTGCGATCCAGTCGAGCTCGGCGTCTCGCTCCACCCGCGCGTGGTGGTTGGCGAAGTGCCAGGTCTCCTGCGAGAGGTTCTGCAGCGACACGTACTCGAGCTTGGCGGCCTGTTCGACGAACAGCTCGACGACGGCGTTCGAGTAGCCGCTCAGCTCGGGTGTGGCCGACGCGTACTCCTCGATCAGCGAGAAGCGCGAGCCCTCCTCGGCGACGACGAGCAGCCGCCAGAAGAGCGAGCCGCCCTCGGCTGTGTTCGTGATGCGGACATAGAGCGGCTGCTCGAGCTCGACGCCCTTCGGCACGACGACGAGCAGGCCGTGCTCCCACATCGCAGCGTTGTGGGCGGAGAACTTCTCGGTCCAGCCGACGAGCTCGCCGAGTCGCGCGTGGTCGCCGAGCGGCTCGAAGGTGATCCCCTCAGGAGCGCGCTGGATCTCGATCCCGCTCTCGGTGACCTGCGCCACGCCGGTCGTCTCGATGTCCAGCATGGACGTGACCGGTGACTGTCCCCGGTCATGGCCGTTCTGGCCACCGAAGGCGTCCGGATCGAAGCCCTTCAGGTCGGTGAAGCGCCAGTGCTCGTCGGTCGTGACCGGCAGCGGCAGCGCGCGATAGGCCTCGACGGCCTCGCTCCTAGTCACGAGCTGCGTACCGCCGGTGCAACATCAGCGGCACCGAGATGAAATCGGTGCGCTCGACCCTCAACCGACCGAGCCCTCCATCTGCAGCTGGATCAGGCGGTTCATCTCGACCGCGTACTCGAGCGGCAGCTCCTTCGTGATCGGCTCGACGAAGCCGGAGACGATCATCGCCGAGGCCTCGGACTCCGAGAGCCCGCGCGACATCAGGTAGAAGAGCTGCTCCTCGCCGATCTTGGAGACGGTCGCCTCGTGGCCGATGTCGACCTCGTCCTCGTCGATCTTCATGTACGGGTAGGTGTCCGAGCGCGACTCGTCGTCGAGGATCAGGGCGTCGCAGACGACCTTCGACTTCGAGCCCTTGGCGCCCTTGGCGACCTCGAGCAACCCTCGGTAGCCGGCGCGGCCGCCGTTCTTGGAGATCGACTTCGACGTGATCACCGAGGTCGTGTTCGGTGCCATGTGCACGGCCTTGCCGCCCGCGTCCTGGTGCTGCCCCTCGCCGGCGAACGCGATCGAGAGCACCTCGCCGTGCGCGCGCTCGCCGAGCAGCCAGATCGCCGGGTACTTCATCGTCACCTTCGAGCCGAGGTTCCCGTCGACCCACTCCATCGTGGCGTCCTCGTAGGCGACGGCGCGCTTGGTGACGAGGTTGTAGACGTTGTTCGACCAGTTCTGGATCGTCGTGTAGCGACAGCGACCGCGCGGCTTGACGATGATCTCGACGACCGCGGAGTGCAGCGAGTCGGACGAGTAGATCGGGGCGGTGCAGCCCTCGACGTAGTGCACGTAGGCGTCCTCGTCGACGATGATCAGCGTCCGCTCGAACTGGCCCATGTTCTCCGCGTTGATCCGGAAGTAGGCCTGGAGCGGCATTTCGACCCTCACGCCCGGCGGCACGTAGATGTAGGAGCCGCCCGACCAGACGGCGGTGTTCAGCGCTGCGAACTTGTTGTCGTTCGAGGGGATGATCGTCCCGAAGTACTGCTTGACGACGTCCTCGTGCTCGCGCAGGGCCGAATCCATGTCGAGGAAGACGACGCCCTGGTTCTCGAGCTCGACCTTGAGCTTGTGGTAGACGACCTCGGACTCGTACTGAGCACCGACGCCGGCGAGGAACTTCCGCTCGGCCTCGGGGATGCCGAGTCGATCCCAGGTCGACTTGATGTCAGGCGGCAGGTCTTCCCACGAGGTCGCCTGGTTCTCGGTCGGCTTGATGTAGTAGTAGATGTTGTCGAAGTCGATCCCGGAGAGGTCGGCTCCCCAGTGCGGCATCGGCCGTCCCCGGAAGTACTCGAGCGCCTGGAGGCGCCGCTTGAGCATCCACTCCGGCTCGCTCTTGTGCGCGGAGATGGCGTGCACGATCTCGGTCGTGAGACCGCGGCCCGACTTGAAGAAGTAGTCCTCGGGGACGGAGAAGCCGTACTTGTAGTCGCTGCCGATCTCCGCGACGACCTGGGTCTCGGACTTGCTCATGCAGCAGCCTCCTCGTACTCCTCGTATCCCCGCGTCTCGAGCTCGTCTGCGAGCTCGGGTCCGCCTTCCTTCGCAATCTTGCCGTTCACGAAGACGTGAACGAAATCAGGCTTGATGTAGTCCAGGATCCGCTTGTAGTGCGTGATCACGAGCGCGCCCATCTCGGGGCTGACGAGCGCGCGGACTCCCTGGGCAACCGTGCGCAGCGCGTCGATGTCGAGCCCTGAGTCGGTCTCGTCGAGCACGGCGATCCGAGGCTTCAGCATCGCCATCTGCAGGATCTCGACGCGCTTCTTCTCGCCGCCGGAGAAGCCGTCGTTGAGATAGCGCTGCGCGAGCTCTCGCGGCACCTTCAGCTCTTCCATCGCCGCGAGCAGGTTCGTGCGGAACTCGGGGATCTTGATCGGGTCGTCCTTACCGGCCTTGGCCTTGCGCTGCGCGTTGATCGCCGCGCGCAGGAAGCTCGTGACGGTTACGCCCGGGATCGCGTGCGGGTACTGGAAGGCGAGGAAGAGGCCGCGCTGAGCGCGCTCGTCGGCGCCGAGCCCGGTGACGTCCTCGCCGTCGAAAAGGATCTGGCCGCCGGTGATCTCGTAGCCCGGGTGACCCATGAGCGCGTAGGCGAGCGTGGACTTGCCTGACCCGTTCGGGCCCATGACGGCGTGCACCTCGTTGCTGTCCACAGAGAGGTCGACTCCCTTGACGATCTCGGTGCCGTCCTCGAGGGAGACGTGCAGATTCTTCAGTTCCAGCAATGCCACTTTGTGATCGCCCCAATCCTTTAGGCAAAACGCCCGGGCCGCAGGTTCGTGACTCATCTTACCCGAGCCTTACGTAACCGCTCTCGCGGCGCGCTATGCTCGGAACATGCCAGGTTGGATCGGACCTTGGGAGCTCGCGATCTTGCTGGTCGTCGTCCTCCTCATCTTCGGTCCGAAGCGGCTGCCCGAGATGGGCCGCTCGCTCGGACGCGGGATGCGGGAGTTCAAGGACTCGATCACCGGGAAGCACGACGAAAACGACCGGCCCGAGTTGACGGCGAGCGTGCACGAGCAGCCGGCTCCCGCCGCGCCCGTCCGCGAGCGCGACACCGTCGGGTAGCGCCATGCGGCTCCTGCCGCGCCGGCTGAATCCCGGCGAGGAGGCGACGCTCGTCGAGCATCTGGGCGAGTTGCGATCGCGCATCCTCGTTTCGCTCGGGGCGATCGTCTTCTTCCTGATCTTCACCTACATCTTCCGCGGCCACATCCTCCACTGGCTGAACGCGCCGCTGCCGAGGCATCTCCGCAAGCCCGTGACCTTCGGCGTTGCGGAGCCGTTCATCACCTCGTTCATGGTCGCGTTCTTCGGGAGCTTCCTGCTCTCGCTGCCCGTCGTCCTCTCGCAGGTCTGGGGCTTCTTCGCGCCCGCGTTCGAGGAGCACACCCAGCGGATCCTGGTCGGCTTCACGATCTTCGCCTCGCTGCTGATGGCCGGCGGAATCGCGTTCGGCTATTGGGTGGCGCTGCCGGCGGCCGTCCACTTCCTGACCGGCTTCGACACCAAGCACTACACGATCCTGATCCGGGCTCGGGACTACTACTCGTTTTGCGTGACCGTCCTCGTGGCGGTCGGCGTGGTGTTCGAACTGCCCGTCTTCCTGCTCGCGCTCGCCAAGCTCGGTGTGCTCCCGAGCCACAAGCTGCGCAAGCACCGCCGCCTCGGCTACGTGATCATGGCCGCGGTCGCCGTGGCATTGCCGGGCGTCGACCCGGTGACGACACTCGTCGAGATGGTGCCGCTGATGGTGCTCTTCGAGGGCTCGATCTGGCTCGCGGTGCTCTTCGAGAAGCGCTGGGATCGCCAGGCCGAGCTCAGGCGCGCCGCATTCGACTCTTACGTCGGCTAGGTGTACTGACCACAGAGGTGTGAGACGCGGCTGATTGGCGGTCGGCCGCTGAGTGAGCCGTGGGGTCGGCGTCGGTTGTACCACCTGGTGTAGCCGGGTAGCGCGTGCGCGCGGTGGGCGCTGCTGGGGTAGGCGAAGCGGT
>JBBQTQ010000024.1:0-32580 GCA_038213135.1 Gaiellales bacterium | reverse complement strand
CGAGCCGATCCTCCGCCATCTCCGTCACCCACTCCGCTCGGCCGATCTCGCCTACCGCAGGCTGACCGCCGGGTACCACACGCGCCGCACAGCTTCAGAGGTCGAGAGTCTCCGTCGCGACACTGTCGACCGCTGCTGGTGCGGCGGCGAGCTCGCGCCGTTCCGGTGGCACGAGAGCTACGGCGTCTGCCGGGAATGCGGCTGTTACGTCAACCGGCGACCGCCGGCCGCCGACGAGCTCTCGCGGCTCTACTCGATGGACTTCTACTGGCACGGGCGCGTCCGCACCAAGGGCCAGCCGCCGATCGAGCGCCGCCCCGGGATCGACCGCGCCGACGGCCGCGTCGACTACTGGGCCGGGCTCGTCGAGAAGTACGCACCGGGGGCGAAGCGCATCCTCGAGGTCGGCGTCGGCTCCGGCGTCCTGCTCGAAGAGCTGAAGCGGCGCGGCTACGACGTGCTCGGCGTCGAGCCCGACGAGAAGACCGCCGCCTGGACGCAGCAACGCACCGGCGTCGAGGTGCGAGCCGGGCTCTTCCCGATGCCCGGCCTGCCACAGGTCGAGGTCTTCCTCGCCTTCGACGTGCTCGAGCACTCACGAGACCCGGTCGCCTTCCTCACGGGCGCCGCGGAGCTGCTCTCGCCGGGCGGGACAGCAATCGTGCAGACACCGATCGACCGCGAGCACCAGGAACCGCCGTTCGGGGCCAGCTCCAAGCATGTCTTCGACGACGTCGAGCACTGCTACCTCTTCACCGACGAATCGATCCGCCGCCTCGCCGCGGCCGCCGGGCTCGAGGTGAGAGACCTGAGCGAGCGGCTCTGGGTCCAGCACGAGATCGCCGTGCTGCAGAAGCCCTCTACTTGAGCGCCCGCAGCGCCTTCGCCAGCGACTGGCGCGTCGTCAGCACCCCTTCGAAGAGGTCGCCGAACCGCCCGACCCGGTCGAGCACGACCTCCATCGAGTAGATCGCCGGGTTGAGCTTCTCGTTCACCTCGTCCCAGCGCAGCGGTGTCGACACCGGCGCTCCGGGGCGTGGCCGCACCGAGTAGACCGAGGCGATCGTCTTCCCTTCGCCGTTCTGATTCGCGTCGATCAGGACGCCACGCCGCTTCGCCTTCGTCCACTCGGTCGTGACCAGGCCCTGATGCGCGCGCGCGAGCGCGCCGGCGACGATCTCCGCGAACTCGCGCGCATCTCCGTAGGTCGCGCGCCGCTCGATCGGGACGAGGATGTGCATCCCCTTCGAGCCGCTCGTCTTCGGGAACGAGACGAGCCCGAACGCGTCGAGCGCTCGCTTCACGAGCAGCGCGACCTCGATCACCTCCGCGAAGCCGACGTCGGCCGCCGGGTCGAGGTCGAAGAGCACCCAGTCCGGCCGCGACGGCTTGTCGACCCGCGAGTACCACGTGTTCAGGTCGACGCAGCCCATGTTGACCATCCAGAGCAGCGCCAGCTCGTCGTTCACGAGCGGCGCCTCGATCCGCTTCCGCTCCTTTGGCTTCTCGCGCGTCGAGACCATGAACGGCCGCCTCGAGATCCAATCCGGCATGTGACTCGGCGCGTCCTTCTGGAAGAACGACTTGCCCTCGATCCCGTCGGGGTAGCGCTTCATGGTGAACGGACGATTGCGAATGTGCGGGAGCAGCGCCGGCGCGACGGCACGGTAGTAGGAGAGGAGGTCGCCCTTCGTGATCCCGTCGTCGGGGAAGAAGACCTTGTCCAGATTCGACAACCGCAGCACGCGCTTGCCCACCCGGATCTCGCTCGGCAGCGGCTCCTCGGCTCGCACCTCTTCCGGTGCCTTGTCCTCGCGTAAGCCCAGGTAGGACGGCGAGCGCAGGTGGCCGTCGTGCGTCCACTCGGCGAACTGCACCTCGGCCACGAGTTTCGGCTCGACCCAGACGACGTCGCCCCTGCGGACGCGGGGCATCTTCGGCACCGGGTCGAGCGGGGGCTTCTCGCATCGCAACGGCTTCATCAGCGCGAGCAGCCGCTCGATCTCCTTGCCTGTGAAGCCGGTGCCGACGTTGCCTGCGTAACGCAGCTTGCCGCCCTCATTCACCGCGAGCACCAGCGAGCCGAACCCGACCGCCCGGTTTCCCTCGCCGCGCGTGTAGCCGACTACCAGGAACTCCTGTTCGGGCCGCACCTTGAGCTTCAGCCACTCGCGAGTTCGCTTCCCCTGGCGGTACGGCGACTCCGCCTTCTTGGCGACCACACCCTCGAGCCCGCTCTCCTCCGCAGCGGTCAGGAGCGCGTCGCCGTCGTCGAACACCTCCGACAGGCGCACCGTCTTGTTGCGCTTGTCGAGGATCTGCTCGAGCCTGCGGCGGCGTTCGGTCAGCGCGAGGTCGACGACCGACTCCCCGTCCACCTCGAGCAGGTCGAAGACCTCGTAGACGATCGGCGTGCCCGCCTTCCCCTGTTGCATCGCGGAGAAGCTCGGCCGACCCTGGTCGTCGAGCGCGCAGACCTCGCCGTCGAGCACGGCCTCCGAGGTGCGCAGCGCGCTCGGGAGCGCCCTCGCGACCGACTTGAAGCGCTCGGTGAGGTCGTTCCCGTTGCGGCTGACGAGCCTCACGCCTTCCCCGCCGCGCACGTACGCGAGCGCGCGAAAGCCGTCCCACTTGACCTCGTAGAGCCAGCCCGAGCCGGGCGGAATCCCGTCGGCGGGCGTCGCCATCATCGGCGCGTACTCGCGCTTCGAGCGTGACGCGCCCTCCTCGCGCTTGCGGATCAGCAGCCAGTTCTTCGGGTCGCCGTCGAGCTTCGCCGGCACGAGCGTCCAGAGCCCCTCGAGCCGCTTGCCGTGCAGCCGAACGGTCAGCCCACCGTCCTTCTTCTCCTCGACGAGCTCGTAGGTGCCGTTGTCCCAGATCTCGACCGTGCCGGCGCCGTACTGGCCCTTCGGGATCTCGCCGGCGAACTTCGCGTACTCGATCGGATGGTCCTCGACGTGCACCGCGAGCGCCCTACCGCCCGGCTCGAGCGGCACACCCTTGGGGACGGCCCAGCTCGCGAGCGCGCCGTTGCGCTCCAGCCGGAAGTCGTAGTGCAGCCGCCGCGCGTCGTGGCGCTGGATGACGAAGATCGGCTCCTGGCCGCGCTTGCGCGAGCCGAACGGCTCTGGCGTCTGCTTCGGATCGCGCTTGCGGTTGTACTCGGTGAGCTTCGGCACCTACGAAGGTTTACGAGCCGGCGTCCTCCAGCTCGCCCCAGGTCGGTCTGGCCATCGTTCCGGCTTCCTACCCAGACTCACCGTGTGAGAAAACAACAGATTTGCGGGTTTGAATCGGTGTTTAGAGCAGGGGAAAAGCCTGTGGAGACTGTGGACGGAGGGTTCTAGAGGCCGCTTGGCTAGGCAAAAACGCCCATTTGCCGGAACTTTTGTCGACGGGACCTCCGCAACTCGTCTCCGGAACGTCCCTCCAGACCCTCCAGAGCATCCACAAGCGACTCTCCGAGCAATCTCGCTGCCTCGTCGTGGTCGTTCTGGGCGCCGCCGGGCGGCTCCGGGACGATCCCGTCGATCACTCCGAGCTCCAGGCAGTGCGCTGCGTCGGGCTTGAACGCACTCGCCGCCTTTCGCGCCTGCGAGGCGTCGCGCCAGAGGATCGCGGCACAGCCCTCCGGCGTGATCACCGTGTAGATCGCGTTCTCCTGCATCAGGACGCGGTCGGCGAGCGCGAGCGCGCTCGCGCCACCAGAGCCGCCCTCGCCGATCACGCAGGAGATCACCGGGACCGTCAGTCGCGCCATCAGCTCGTGCGAGCGGGCGAGCGTGCCGCCCTGGCCGTGCTGCTCGGCCGAGACTCCGGGCCAGGCACCGGGCGTGTCCACGAGGGTCAACAGCGGAAAGCGGTGCCGCTCGGCGAGCCCCATCACGCGCATCGCCTTCGTGTACCCCTCGGGGTTGCCCATCCCGAAGTTCCGTTTCGTGCGCTCCTTGATATCGCGGCCCTTCTGGTGGCCGATCAGGGCGACCGTACGGCCTTCGAAGCGGCCGAGCCCCGCGACGATCGCCGCGTCGTCCACCCGGGCCTTGTCTCCATGAAGCTCGACCCAGTCGGCCATCAGCCGCTGGACGTAGTCGAGGGTGTACGGACGATCCTCGTGCCGCGCGAGCTCGACCGAGCGCCAGATCTCCTCGTCGGTCGGCTCTGGCTCGGCCTCCAGCCGCTCGAGCTGGCGCTGCAGCCGCTCGAGCTCACCCGAGACCTTCGTCCCGCCAAGCAGGGCCAGGTTGCGCAGGCGGCTGAGCCGCTCGCGCAACCGCAGCTCGGCGTCACCGGCCATTGCTGAAGAGCCTGAGCAGGCGCGTGAGATACCCGCGCAGGTCGTGGCGGTTGACGATCGCGTCCAGATGGCCGTGCCGGAGATTGGCCTCGGCCAGCCCGAAGTCCTCGGGCAGCTTCTCGCGGGTCGTCTGCTGGACGACGCGCGGGCCGGTGAAGGAGAGGAGGGCGCCCGGCTCCGCGACGAGCACGTCCCCGAGACTCGCAAAGCTAGCCAGCACGCCTGCGGTCGTCGGATGCGCCATGACGCTGAACATGGCGCAGCCGGCGTCGTGGAGGTCCTCGACCGCACAGACCGTCTTCGGCAGTTGCATCAGCGAGAGGATCCCCTCCTGCATGCGGGCGCCGCCGGAGGCGGTGACCGAGATCAGCGGCACCTCGCGCTCGGCGGCGGTCTCGCAGGCGCGCGCGAACTTCTCGCCGACGGCGCCGCCCATCGAGCCGCCCATGAAGGCGAAGTCCATCACCGAGAGCTGGCAGGGAATCCCGTCGAGGGAAGCGCGTCCGATCACGATCGCCTCGCCGAGCCCGGTCTCGAGCTCCGCCTCCGCGATCCGCTCCGTGTAGGGCCGCAGGTCGAAGAAGTCGAGCGGATCGGCGGAGTGCACGTCCTCGGCCTCCTCGACGAAGCTGCCGTCGTCCGCGAGCTGCGCGATTCGCGCGCGCGCTCGTACCGGGAAGTGGTGGCCGCAGTGCGTGCAGACGAAAAGCGCATGCTCCAGCTCGTCGTCGCGGTAGTGCGAGCCGCACTCGGGACAGGTGTTGGGGTGCTTCTTCCCCTGGACCGCAGTCGTCTCCGGGCCCTTCCGCTCGATGGAGACGTCGATGTGGCCGCCGGCCATGCGCTCCCGAGTTTAGAGCGCCATCGCCGCGGCGAGGCGCGTCAGCAACTCGACGTTCGCCTCGTCGGGGCGAAGGCCGGTGAAGCCGGCGCCGACCACCTGGCCGAGCTGGCGCACCTTCCAGAGCTCGCGCTCCGCCTCGACGATCGAGAGACCACCGGGCTCGGGCATCCAGACGGCGGCTTCTCCCGGGTCGAGCACGTCGGCGTCGAAGGCCACGTAGACGCAGTCGACCTCGTTCAGTGCCCGGTCAATGGCCCACTCGCCGGCGTGGATCCCACTCGCCTCGAGGAACTCGGATTCGGGCGGATCGAGGTTGCGCGCGCCGACGAGCGCGGTGTTCTCCGGCTTCACCGCGCCGGCGTCGAGGATCATCCGGAGCGGCATACCCCAGGGGTTGCCGGAGGGGGAGCTCTCAGGCGTGTTCAGGTCGCCGTGCGCGTCGAACCAGACGAGCGCCAGCCGCTCGTGACGGGCGGCCAGCCCTTCGACGGCGCCGACGTGCGAGCAGCAACAGCCGCCAAGAACGAGCGGCCGCTCGGGAAGCTCGGTCGCGAGCACGAGCGTCTGGACGCCGAGGTTGTCCTCCGCCACGACGGCCGCCTCCGGAAAGGGCAGCGGCAGCGAGGCGGCCTCGGCCATCTCCTGGCCGCCATCCCCCCAGGCGCGCGGCACCCGCACGAGCCCGGAGTGGAACTCCGTGCCGCACGAATGGCACTCGAAGTCCGGCCCGAGAGCGACGGCGGTGAACGTCTGACAGTGCGGGCACTTCGCGCGCAGGCGCGACACGCCCATGAGCGTACAGCTAGGCGAGCGTCTTCTCGTAGATGTCGAAGCGATCCACCACGCGCATGCCTACGCTCTCGTAGAGGCGGTCGGCACCGGTCAGGTTCTCGGCGTCGACTCCGAGCGCGACACGGCGCAGGCCGCGTGCGCGGAGCTGCTCGAAGGAGTGCAGCAGCAGCGCCCGCCCGAGCCCGCGTCTCCGCCAGGGTCTGCGAACGCCGAGGACGCCGACGACGCCGAGCCCGGGATCGGCCGAGTGGACACGGCAGATCGAGAATCCTGTCGGCTCGCCGTCCTGGAGAGCGAGGAACCACAGCTGCGGATCGAAGTCCGGAGCTTCGAGCGTGTGGTGCGCCCAGTCCTCGAAGGGCACGTGAACGGGCTCCCAGTGGTCGTCGAAGCTCTCCTGCTGAACCGCGTAGAAGATCTGTCCGTCCCCCTCGGCGAACGTGCGCACTTCAATGCCTTCGGGCCAGGCGGGAATCTCGGGGGCGGTGTCGAGGTCGATCGTCATTCGCCACGAATGCCGCACGGGACTGAAGCCCTGGCGCTCGAGCGCGCGGCCAACCGCCTGCTCAGCGGTCCACGCCCCGGCGAGAGCGCGGCGCGCGCCCTTCGCAGCCCGCCCGAGAGCCCAGCGCATCAGCTCGTCTGAGGGCTCGCCGGCAAAGCCGAGGAAGGCGCGCTCGTCGACGATCTCGACCAGCGCATATTCCCGGTCGCCGACTCGGGTGTCCCGTTGCAGATCGATCCTGGGCGAGCGCCACTCCAGGAGGAGAGAGTCCGGGCTCACCGGCTCGGGCACGCCCGTGCGCAGCGCGGCAACTCGTGGCGCGTCCTCCTCGCGAGCCGGCCGCAGGCTCAGGCGGAAAGCTCCTTCTCGTAGACGTCTGACTGCAACTCGACCTGCATGCCCGCTCGCTCGTAGAGCCGGGTCGCGCCGGTGGGATTCTCGGCGTCGACGCCCAGTACCACGCGGCGCTGCCCGCGGCGCGCGAACTCGGCGAAGCTCGCGTCGAGGAGGGCGATCCCCAACCCACGCTTCCGCCACCCCGGCCTGACGGCCAGGTTTTCGACCCAACCGTCCAGCCGTTGAACGCAGAGCGCGACGCCGGCAACCTCCTCGCCGTCGCTCGCGACGCGGAAGAGGTCTGCGTCGAACTCCTCGCCTTCGATGCGGTGCTTGCGCCACTCCTCGAACGGCCGTGACCGGAACGACCAGTCGTCCGCGAAGGCCTCCGCGATCGCTGCATGGACGGCGCGTTCCTGCTCGGGGCGCAGCGGCCCGATCGCGATCCCCGTCGGGGGCTCGGGCGCCGCGAAGTCAGGCGGCACCTCGATCCCCATCGTGAAGAAGCTGCGAACCCGGCGATAACCGCGGCCCTCGAGCAGCCGGCGGCCTGCCTCGTCAGCGGCGGGGCAGGTCTGACGGATCGAAGCCATGCCCCGGCCGGTCGCCCAGCTCTCCGTCAGATCGAGGAGGCGGCTGCCGAGCCCCTGGCCCAGGAACTCCGGCGCGACGCAGACGCCTCCTTCGGCGAGTCCTGGCTCGCGACTGGTCGCGTCCGCGCACCCTGCAAGCGCCTCACCCTCAGCTGCTACCCAGAGCTCGCTTCCTTCCGGGAGAGCCCCGACCCACGAACGGAAATCGCTTTCCGTCCAGATCGGGGGGCGGCCCTCCAGAGCATTAGCAGCGGCGTTGGTCAGATCGGCGACCGCCCCCGCGTCGCGCTCGAGCTCCATCGGGCGGACGGTGAACTCCGTCACGCCCGCACCAGCTCGTCCAGCGTCTTCGCGAGCCCCGACAGGTTCGCCTGCTCACGCGTGGGGTTCCAGACGCTGCGGGGTTCATCGCGGCGGTTGATCCAGATCGACGGCAAGCCGAGCTCGTCGGCCGGGCCGATGTCGTGGAAGAGGCTCGCGGCCACGTGGACGTCGGGCAGGTTGCCGTGGTCGCGCTCGAAGGCGCGCCAGTGCCCGAGGCCGGGCTTGTACGAGCCGATCTCGCCGGCCACGATCGCGTCGTCGATCGGCACGCCGATCCGGGCGATCGAGGCCTCGATCAGGTCGCGATCCGAGTTGGAGAGGATGCAGAGCCGCCAGCCGCGGGCACGAGCTTCCTCGAGCGCTTCGGGCACCTCCGGGAAGGGACGCCAGTCCGGCAGAGACCGTCCGAGCGCGTCCTCCTCTCCGGGGGGCACGTCGCCGAGCCGCGCGAGCGCGAGCTTCATCACCTCGCGGTACGACCGGGTCGGATCCTCGCGCTGGAGCTCGGGCTCGAGCTCGTGGTAGCGGGCGAGGAGATCGGGTGCGCGATCGGTGCCGAACAGCCGCTCGAGCTGCGAGCGGATGCCGCCGTTCCAGTCGATCAGCGTGCCGTAGCAGTCGAAGGTCGCCCACCGCTCCATGCGGTCGGGACCCTATAAGCGAGCAGCTCGGGACCGTGCTCGTCCAGCCACGCTTTCTCGTCTTTATGCGTCGGCCGATGCTGCGCAACGAGCTGCCAGAACGCTCGGGAGTGGTCGTGGCGGAGCCGGTGGCAGAGCTCGTGGACGACGACGTACCTGAGCACTGCGTGCGGCGCGATCACGAGTCGCCAGTTGAAGGAGAGCGTTCCGGTTGCCGAGCACGAGCCCCAACGCGTCCGCTGGTCGCGGATCGCCAGCGCGCGATACGAGACGCCGATCCGGTCCGCTTCCTCGGCGAGCACGCGTCCGGCTTCGTGGCGAGCTTCCCCCCGATACCACGCGGCAAGATCCACGACCGCCGGCAGCGGCATTGCTAGACCGCCGATCCACACGCAGTCCCGCCGCTGCAGGCCCAGGCGGAACGGCCTCGGCGGCTTGGCCAGCTGCCGCTCGAGCCAGCCACGGTGGTCGGCGAGCATCTGCTCGACGAGGCCCTCCGGCGCCCGCGGCGGCACGACGATCTCGACGTTCTGACTGCCATCGACCACGATCTTCGCCCGCCTTGCACGCCGAGAGATGCGCACGGGAATCTCGATCAGCCGCCCGTCGACTTCAACAGTTCGCACCCCAGAGACGCTAGGAGGACGGGCGGACAACCCGCGCGTGGCCGATGTGGTGTGAGGGACAGGCCTACAAACCAGGCCTGTCCCTCGGTCTCAGCTGACCCAGGGCCGAAGTTAGGTCTGGAAACGGCGCAGCACGATGACCGCGTTGTGCCCGCCGAAGCCGAACGAGTTCGAGACCGCGATCTCGACGTCGGCGTCCCGGGTCGTGTTCGGAACGTAGTCGAGGTCGCACTCGGGATCCGGAGTTTCGTAGTTGATCGTCGGCGGCAGCTTCCCGTCACGGATCGCAAGCACCGTGAACATCGCCTCGACCGCACCCGCGGCGCCGAGGCAGTGCCCGGTCGCGCTCTTCGTGGACGACATCGGCGTCTTCCGTGCGTTCTCCTCACCGATCGCGAGCTTGAGCATCCGCGTCTCGGAGGCATCGCCGATCGGAGTCGCCGTCGCGTGCGCGTTCACGTAGTCGATCTGCGAGCCGTCGACCCCCGCGTCCCCGAGCGCCATCCTCAACGCCCGCGCGGGACCCTCGGGATCCGGCTCGGTGATGTGCTTCGCGTCCGAGGAGACCCCGTAGCCGATCAACTCCGCGTAGATCTTCGCGTCACGCGCCTGCGCGTGGCCAAGCTCCTCGAGCACGAGCACCGCGCCCCCCTCGCCCATGACGAAGCCGTCACGATCGGCGTCGAACGGGCGCGACGCGCCCGCCGGGTTGTCGTTGCGACGCGAGAGCGCGCGCATCGCGCCGAAGCCGGCGATCCCGACCTCGGTCACCGCCGCCTCCGCGCCGCCGCAAAGCATCACGTTCGCCCGGCCCAGCCGGATCGCGTCGAGACCGTCGCCGATCGCCATGTTCGACGCGGCGCAGGCCGTGCACTGAGAGGTCAGCGGGCCGCGCGTACCGAGCTCGATCGAGACCCAGCCGGCACCGAGGTTCGGGATGATCGAGGGGATCGAGAACGGATTCACCCGGTCGGGGCCGCGCTGGTTGAGCGTGTTGTGGCAGTCCTGGAACGACGAGAGCCCGCCGATTCCCGTCGCGATCGCCGCGCCGACCAACTCGGACTCCTTGGCGATCTCGATCCCGGAGTCGGCCTCGGCCTGCCGCGCCGCCGCAAGGGCGAAATGCGCGAACCGGTCCATCTTCCGCACGGTCTTGCGGTCGATCCACTCGGTCGGATCGAAGTCCTTCGCCTCGCACGCGAAGTCGACCGGGTAGCCGGTCGAGTCGAACTGGGTGATCGGGCCCGCACCCGACTCGCCAGCCAGCAGCCGGCGCCAGCTCGTCTCCGGGTCGTTGCCGAGCGGCGTCACCGCGCCCAGCCCGGTGATGACGACCCTCTTGCGCCCATTCGCGTCCGCGCCAGTCACTTACATCCCCAGTCCGCCGTCGACGAGCAGCACCTCTCCGGTGATGAACGAGGCCTCGTCCGAGCAGAGGAAGCGTACAGCGCCCGCCACGTCACCCGGCTCGCCGAGACGGCCGAGCGGCGTGTTCTGGAGCAGTAGCCCCCGCACCTCCTCGCCGAGCACCTCGGTCAGACCGGTCGCGATGTAGCCCGGAGCGACCGCGTTGACGCGAACGCCGCGCGAGCCGAGCTCCTTGGCGAGCGACTTCGTCAGCCCGATGATCCCGGCCTTCGACGCCGCGTAGTTCGTCTGGCCCGGGTTGCCGTGCAGGCCGACCACGCTCGTCAGGTTCACGATCGAGCCCGCACGTCGGCGCATCATCCCGCGCGCGACAGCACGGCAGGTGTAGAAGACGCCGCCGAGGTTGGTGGCGATGACCGTGTCCCAGTCCTCGTCCGGCATTCGCGCGATCAGCCCGTCGCGCGTCAGGCCGGCGTTGTTGACGAGGATGTCGAGCTCGCCGGCCTCTTCGACGAGCCGGGCCGCCTCGTCCGGCTGGGAGATGTCCGCCTGGATCGCCGAGCCACCGGTCTCCTTCGCAACCTGCTCGGCCTCCTCGGCACCAGAGCGGTAGCCGACGAGCACCGAGGCGCCGGCCCGCGCCAGCTCGAGCGCGATCGCGCGTCCGATCCCACGAGAGCCGCCCGTGACGAGGGCTCGCTTCCCTGCCAGCGAGCAGAACGACTCAGGCAGAGGCGAGCTTCTCCTCGAGCTTCTCGAGCGCGGCGAGGCTGTTGACCGGGATCGCCTTGGCGCTGCGGTCGATCCGCTTCACGAGCCCCGAGAGCACGTTCCCTGGGCCGACCTCGACGAAGGTCTTCACGCCCTCCTTCACGAGCGTGCTGGCGGCCTGGGTAAAGCGCACTGGTGCCGTCAGCTGGTCGACGAGCAGCGGCCCGATCCGCTGCGCGGACTCGATCCGGGCGGTCACCGTCGACATGAACGGAGCGATCGGCTCGCTGAAGCGCACCCGCTCGACCGCCGGCCGCAGCCGGTCGGCCGCCCGCGCCACGAGCGGAGAGTGAAACGCGCCCGAGACCTTCAGCTTCACGGTCCGGCGCGCGCCTTCGGCCTCCGCGGCCGCGCAGCACTCGTCGACGGCCTCGTCCTCGCCCGAGACGACGAGCTGGCCCGGGCAGTTGTAGTTCGCAGGCCAGACGCCGAGGATCTTGCGGCAGAGACGCTCGACCACCGCGTCCTCGAGCCCGAGGATCGCAGCCATCGAGCCGGGCCGCTCGCGAGCCGCTTCGGCCATGGCCAGGCCGCGCTCCCGTACGAGCTTGATCGTGTCGCGAACGCCGAGCGTCTCGGCAGCGGCCAGGGCGGCGAACTCGCCGACCGAATGCCCGACGACGAAGTCCGGAAAGATCCCGCGCGCGCGAAGAGCCGCGAGCACGGCAAGGCTCATGGCGACGATTGCCGGCTGCTGGATCTCCGTCTCGACGAGATCGGCGATCGGCGCCTCGAAGCAGAGCGCTGCCAGGTCGAGACCGGACGCCTCACTCCCTTGCCGGAACACCTGCATCGCCTCCGGTACCGCTTCGGCGATGTCCCTACCCATCCCGTTCTCGACCGATCCCTGGCCCGGGAAGCAAAAGGCGATCTTGCCGGTCAAGCTGCCACCTCCGTCCATTCGATCAAACTCGAGCCCCACGTGAGGCCCGCTCCCATCCCGGTCATCAGCACCAGGTCGCCCTTCTTGAGCCGGCCGTCGTTCAGCGCCTCGGCCAGGGCGAGCGGGATCGAGCCGGACGAAGTATTCCCGTAGCGGTCGACGTTCACGATAACGCGCTCGGCCGGGATGCCGAGCCTCGTGCGCGCGTGCTCGATGATGCGCACGTTGGCCTGGTGCGGCACGTACACGTCGACGTCGTCCACGGTCAGGTTGCAGCGCTCGAGCAGGACTTGCGCCGACGACACCAGCACGCGCGTCGCGAACTTGAAGACCTCGCGGCCGTTCATCCTCACGAAGTGCTGCCCGCTCGCGACCGACTCCGCAGTCGTCGGGATCCGCGATCCTCCGGCCGGCATGTAGAGCTCCATCCCGCCGCCGCCGTCGGCGCCGAGCTCGAAGCCGAGGAAGCCTCCCTCCGCCACCGGCTCCATCACGACCGCGCCGGCGCCGTCGCCGAACAGGACGGAGGTCGAGCGATCGCTCCAGTCCATCAGCTTGGTCAGGACGTCGGCGCCGACGACGAGCGCGCGCTTGCTCACGCCCGACGCCAGCAGCCCGTAGGCCTGGGCGATCGCGTAGACGAAGCCGGTGCAACCGGCGGCGAGGTCATAGGCGGCGGCGCTCGTCGCGCCGAGCCTGTCGGCCATGATCGCCGCGGTCGAGGGGAAGGGCATGTCCGGCGTGACCGTGGCCACGATCAGCAGGTCGATCGAGGACGCGTCCGCACCCGCCGCCGCGAGCGCCTGCTCGGCGGCCGGCATCGACACGTCCGAAACAGCCTCCTCGGGCGCGGCGACATGCCGCTGCTTGATCCCGGTTCGCGAGACGATCCACTCGTCGGAGGTGTCCATCGTCTCGGCGAGCTCGGCGTTCGTGACCACGCGCTCGGGGACATTGCAGCCGAGGCCCGTGATCGAGATCCGCAGTCCGTTCGCGGTGCCGATCACGACGCTGCCGTCGCGAAGGTCAGCGTTCCGCGCACCGCAAGCTCGTCGCCGACCTTGGCCGTCGCCCGCCCGCGTCCGATCGGTCCGCGGACGCTCTCGACCTCGCACGTCAGGGTCAGCTCGTCGCCCGGCTCGACGACCCGCTTGAAGCGCACGTCGTCGATGCCCGCGAAGAGGACGAGCTTGCCGCGGTTCTCGTCCTCGGCCAGCACCGCGACAGCGCCTGCCTGAGCCAGCGCCTCGACCATGATCACCCCCGGCATGATCGGCCGCCCGGGGAAATGCCCGGGGAAGAACCACTCGTCGCCACGCACCTGCTTCCGCGCGACGACGCGCGAGCCGGGCTCGAGCTCGAGCACCTCGTCGAGAAAGAGGAAGGGGTCTCGGTGGGGGATGATCGACTCGATCGTCTCGCGGCCGAACGGGACGACCAGGTTCACGAGACTAGTGTACGAAAGGATGCGCGAGGCTCTCACGCGGGAGATCGTCGTGCCTCGCCTGCGCGGCCGCTTCGGCCGTGACTACCTCTACGTGGAGCGCTGCGAATCGACCCAGCGACTGCTCCCCGCGGACGCCCCGGAGGGCGCTGTCGCGGTCGCCGAGGAGCAGACCGAGGGACGTGGCCGGCTCGGGCGCCACTGGCACGCGACGCCGTTCACGAGCCTGCTGATCTCGCTGAACCTCCGGCCCGAGGTCGCCCAGGCGCGCCTGCCCGAGCTGACGGTCATGGCAGCCCAAGCCGCGTCCGCAGCGATCGAAGAGGTTGCCGGCGTCCAGACGGAGCTCAAGCATCCGAACGACCTGCTCGTGAACGGGCGCAAGCTCGCGGGAATCCTCGCCGAGGCTCGCGAGGGCCGCGTCGTCCTCGGAATCGGGATCAACGTGAACGTGGCGACAGACGAGCTTCCCGCCGAAGTCGACACGCCGGCGACATCACTGCTCGCGGAGCGCGGCGAGCCGATTGACCGAGCCGAGCTGCTCGTCGCGCTGCTGGAGCACCTGGAGCTGCACTACGAACGCTGGCTCAGGGCGGGTTGACCTGGAAGGCGGCGGGCTGCGAGATCTGCCCGAGGTCGTCCTTCGCGGTCACGATCACGGTGTAAGCACCGGGCGGTACCGGGTTCTCGGCAAGGAGCCCGTTCCAGGTTGCCGTCTGCGGCCCTGCCTGCATCGTCGCCTGGGAGATCGTCGCCACCTGTCGGTCCGCCTGGCTGATCGTGATGGTGACGAGAGCGGGCTTGGCGAGCGTGAACGAGATCGTCAGTGTCTGGCCGGGCTGGATCGCCGCCGGCGAAACGGCCACGGACGCGAGCGTGCGGTCGACGAGCAACGGGGCGCTCAGCTTCACGTCGTGACCGCCGTCGCCGACTGCGTCGACGGTCACGGTGTACGTCCCGTCGGCAAGCGCTGACGCACCGGGGAACGCCAGCGTCTGCTTGCGCGCGCCCTCGCGCTGGTGATCTACGAGCAGCGCCGTCACGGCGCCGGTCGCGTCGGCCACGCTGACAGTCACCGTCGCGGGCGCGGTCAGCACGTAGCTGATCGTCGTCGTCTCGTCGTAGCCGTCCCCGTTCGGAGAGATCGTCGGCGGCGCCAGGAGAAGGCCCGTCAGGATCGCGGGCGGCGGGGGTGGAGGCGGCGGCACGGTCCCACCGCCGCCGCTCAGCTGACCGGACGCCGGCCGCACGTCGGCGCCGGCGTCGATCGTCCAGACGTAGCGACCGGCCGGCGCGCCGGCCGAGTTCCAGGTGAAGGAGATCTGTGTGCCCGTTCCCGAGCTGTGCGTGACCGCCTGACCCGCCGGACCGACGACAATGACCGTCCAGGGCAGCGCGCTCGAGAGGCGTCCGATGATCCGCACCATCCCGCCGAGCTTCCCGCTCGCCTGCGGCTCGAACAGCTTCGGTAGGCCGATCGCGGCGACGTCGTGGGCGATCTGGGGCAAGAGCGCATAGAGCGCGTTGCCCGGGCAGTCGGTGAAGCCCGTGTCGCGGTGACCCGCAATGGCCCGAAGGAAGACGGGCGATCCCGTCGGGAAGCGGGAGTTGCCGCCCGAGATCCAGGTCAGGCTCGAGAGCGGGTCGACGTGGGCGAGGTCGAGCCGCCAGGCGAGCAGCTTCTCGAGGGAGGCGAGCGCCGCGGGCGGCGGCACGCTGTGCGAGAAGTCGCCGATCACGGAGACGCCGGCCGAGCCGGTGTTGAAGCCCCCCGCGTGGGCGCCGATCACGTTGCGGGTCATCCCGCCGTAGCGGCCCTCGAAGACCTGGCCGTAGCGGTCGACCAAAAAGTTGTAGCCGATGTCGTTCCAGCCGTTTCCCTTCACGTGGTAGACCTCGATCCCGCGGACGATCGCCGCGGAATCCGCGGGGCCGTACGAGTTCGTGCCCGCGGTGTGGTGGACCACTGCGAAGTGGAGCGCCGGCGCGTAACGCGGCGGCGCGCCGCGGATCTGCTCGTTCGCCGCCCAGCCGAGCCGCGGGATGATCTGGGGCGAGCCGGCGATCGAGAGCGTCCGCAGGGGCACCGCCTCGACGGGACTCCAGACGTAGTAGGCGCGCAGCCGGAGGACGCGTCCGCTCGTCCGGTAGTCGATCCGGTCGGAGGGGCCTGCCCAGATCGGGTTGCCGAAGCGCCAGCGGTCGCGGCCGTTCCCGTCAGTGTCGGCGGTCTGCCATTTGCTCCACGCGCCGCTCAGCGCATGCGTGCGGACATCGACGGTCCCCGGGCCCTGCCAGTGCAAGCCGAGCAGGTCGAACCGGCCTGCGGGTTGCGCGGCCGCGGCTACCCGGGCCTTCCCCAGTGGCAGCTCGCGAGCCGCGATCGTCGTCGGATCGGCGTGCGCGAGCGCAGGCGCCGCCAGGGCTCCTACGACGGCAACAAGGCTGGCGATCCTCATCAGACGATCCTTCGGCAATGATGCCTTCGCCCTCGATCGCCAAGACCCTTCGGCTAGTCTCGCCTCGTGAGCAGGCCTTTCCTGGGGGCCTTCCTGTCGCTTGCAGCCGCGGCCACGATTCTCGCGCTTCCGGGTAACGCGGCAACGACTCAGCCGAAGGTGCTGGCGATCCGCTTCGGACCGGATCTCGAGGTCAACCCGGTCACGCAGGACTGGGTGAACAACCAGCTGAGCCGAGCCGAGAAGAACGGCTACGCGGCGGCGGTGATCCTGCTCGACACGCCCGGCGGTCTCTCGACCTCGATGCGCTCGATCTACCAGAAGGAACTCGGGCTGAAGATCCCCGTGATCGTCTACGTCTCGCCGAACGGAGCGCGGGCGGCGTCGGCCGGAGTCTGGATCTCCGAGGCGGCGGACGTGCTCGCGATGTCGCCTGTGTCGAACATCGGCTCGTCCACGCCGATCGGCTCGAGCGGCGGGAACCTCGGCTCCGACCTGCGGCGGAAGGTGATCAACGACGCCGCCGCGTCGCTCGTCTCGCTCGCGGCCGCCCATCACCGCAACACGAAGTGGCCTGTGGTCGCGGTCGTGAAGGCCTCCAACCTGACCGCGCAACAGGCGCTTTCCATGCATGTCGTCGATGCCGTCGCGCCGAACCTGACCGCGCTCCTGAAGCAACTCGACGGCTACCGCACGAAGGATCCGAACCGACCCTTCACGCTTCACCTCGCCGGCGCGCGAATCGACCACGCGAACCCCGGCTTCTTCACGCGCGTTCTGAACACGCTGATCGACCCGAACCTGCTCTCGATCCTTTTCCTCGCCGGCCTCGCGGGGATCGGCTTCGAGATCTTCCATCCGGGCGTGGTATTGCCCGGCGCACTCGGCGCAGTCTCGCTCGTGCTCGCGCTCTTCGGCTTCTCCGTGCTGCCGATCAGCTGGGGCGGCCTCGTCCTGGTCGTTCTCGGGGTCGTGCTCTTCGTCGCTGACCTGCATGTCGCAAGCCACGGCGCTCTTACGGTGGCGGGGCTCGCAAGCTTCGTCGTCGGCAGCCTGCTGCTCTTCCACAACGCCCCAGCGCCGTACCACACCTCCGTGCCCCTGGTTGCGTCGATCGCGGGAGTGCTCGCCCTCTTCTGGGTCTTCGTGATGGGCAAGGCGATCGCCGCGCGCCGGCGGCCGGTGCTCGTGGGGCCGCACGAGCTGATCGGCCAACACGGCCGCGTCCGCAACAGCGGCCTCGTCGCGGTGCGCGGCGAGCTCTGGAAAGCTCGCTCGGCGGAGCCCCTCGTCAGAGGGCAGGAGGTCGAGGTCGAGGCGATCGAGGACGGGCTCGTCCTGGACGTGCGCCCACTCGCGGGGGGTACGATCGAGACCTCTCCCGAAAGGACACCCGGATGACCGCCGCAATCGTCGTTGTCGTCGTTCTCGCCGTTCTGCTCGTGCTCTTCCTGATGTCCGCGATCCGCGTCGCACGCGAGTACGAGCGCGGCGTGGTCTTCCGGCTCGGCCGCCTGCTCGACCCGCCCAAGGGGCCCGGCCTCTTCCTGCTGATCCCGATCGTCGACCGCATGGTCAAGGTCGACCTGCGCACGATCACGCTGACGATCCCTCCGCAGGAGGTGATCACGAAGGACAACGTCCCAGTCCGCGTTAACGCGGTCGCCTACTTCCGGATCGTCGACCCGAAGGCGGCGATCGTCCAGATCGAGAACTTCATGGTGGCCACCTCGCAGATCGCGCAGACGACGCTGCGGTCGGTGCTCGGCCAGCACGTGATGGACGAGCTCCTCTCCGAGCGCGAGAAGATCAACGCGATTCTGCAGGGGATCATCGACGAGGCGACTGCGCCCTGGGGCATCAAGGTCTCGATCGTCGAGGTCAAGGACGTCGAGATCCCGTCCGGGATGCAGCGCGCGATGGCGCGTCAGGCCGAGGCCGAGCGCGAGCGGCGCGCGAAGGTGATCAACGCCGAAGGCGAGTTCCAGGCCTCCGAGCGGCTGAAGGACGCGGCGCTCGTGATCGAGAAGCACCCGATCGCGCTGCAGCTGCGCTACCTGCAGACGCTGCTCGAGATCGGGGCGACGAACTCGACCACGATCGTGTTCCCGGCGCCGGTCGACCTGATCAAGCCCTTCTTCGACCGGATCGAGAAGGGCGAGAGCTGACCGCGGAGTTACTGGACGGCGGCTAGGCCGTCGCTCGGCATCGCGCGCTGGGCCTCGCGGAAGCGGCAGGCAGCGTCGATCGCCGCGCCGAGGTTGAGGCCCTTGTCCTTCGCCTGCTTGATCAGCATCACAGTCTCGAGCGCGTCGATGTCGTAGATCCGCTGCTTCTTGCCCTTGGTCGGGATCTGCGCCTTGTTGGTCCAGTAGTCGAGCTGCATCTTCGAGATGCCGGCGAGCTGGCAGACCTGACCGAGATAGAGCTCGAGCTTGTCGAGATGCTCGGAAACGTTTACCGGTTCTAGAAAGTCGATATGTCGACTGAAGGCCACTACGACACCCCTTACGCGCTGGTTTTTCTCTCGCCCGAAGGCTACTTATATCGCGCAGAAATGAGCCTGTGAAGGGGGAAAACCGAAAAAATGTGTGAAATCGCTACTCGGGAGCCGGCTCGGCGCCGTTCTGGCTCTCGTCCTTCTCGTCGTCCGATTCGACGACCGGAGCGAGCGCCGAGACGCGTTCGTCGCCCCGCAGGCGCATGACGATCACGCCCTGCGTCGCGCGACCGAGCCGTTTCACGTCCTCGACGGGCATCTTGATCACGGTGCCGCCGGTCGAGATGAGCATCACCTGGTAGCCGTCTCGGACGACGCGGGCGCCTGCGAGCGAGCCCTTGGCCTCGGTTAGCTGAACGGTCTTGACGCCGAGACCGCCGCGCCCCTTCTTCGGGTAGTCCGAGACGCGGGTCCGCTTGCCGTAGCCGTTCTCGGTGACGACGAGCAGGTCGGCGTCGTCCTGCGCGATGTTGAGCGAGATCACCTCGTCGCCCTTCCGCAGGTTCATGCCGCGGACGCCTTCGGTGTCGCGACCCATCGCACGAGCGTCGCTCTCCGCGAAGCGGATCGCCTGGCCCAGCTTGGAGACCATCAGGATGTCCGAGTCGCCGCTCGAGTGGCGCACTGCAACCAGCTCGTCGCCCTCGCGCATCTTGATCGCGATGATCCCGTCCGCCTTCAGCGGCGTGTTGTACGCCTCGAGCTTCGTCTTCTTGACGACGCCGTTCTTCGTCCCGAAGACGAGGTACTCGGCCTCCTGGAAGTTGCGGGTCTGGATCACCGCGCGCACCTGCTCGTCCTGCCGGAACGGGAGCAAGTTCTGGATGGCCCGCCCCTTCGACTGTCGCGAGCCGAGCGGCAGCTCGTGCACCTTCAGCCGATAGACCTTCCCGACGTTCGTGAAGAAGAGGATGTAGTCGTGGGTCGAGGCGACGAAGAGGTGCTCGATGTAGTCGTCGTCTTTCAGGTCCATGCCCATGACGCCGATGCCGCCGCGACGCTGCTCGCGGTAGGCGGTGACCGGTAGGCGCTTGATGTAGTTCGTGCGGGTGATCGCGATCACCATGTCCTCTTCCGCGATCAGGTCCTCGAGCTCGAGCTCCTCCTCGGCGGCGACGATCTCTGTGCGCCGGTCGTCGCTGCGGCCGTAGGTCGCCTTCAGGTCGAGCAGCTCTTCCTTGAGGAGCGCGTCGATCCGGGCCGGGTCGCCGAGGATCGCGCGCAGCTCGCCGATCCGCCCCATCAGGCCGGCGTGCTCGTCCTCGATCTCCTTGCGCGCGAGCGCGGTCAGGCGGGCGAGCCGGAGGTCGAGGATCGCCTGCGCCTGGATCTCGCTCAGGTCGAACTTCTGCATCAGCCCCGTGCGCGCTGCATCCGTATCGCTCGCACCGCGGATCAGCGCGATCACGGCGTCGAGGTTTTCGAGCGCCTTCAGGTAGCCGGCGAGAACGTGGGCGCGCTTCTCGGCCTGGCGCAGCTCGTGCTCGAGCCGGCGGGTGACGACCTCGCGCTGGAAGTCGAGGTAGTGGAGGAGCAGGTCGCGCAGGCCGAGGGTCTGCGGCACACCGTCCACGAGCGCGACCGCGTTGAAGCCGAACGTCGACTGGAGCGGCGTGTGCTTCCAGAGCTTGTTGAGAACGACCTGCGGGATCGCGTCGCGCTTCAGCTCGATCTGGATCCGCATGCCGGTCTTGTCGGAGTGGTCGTCGACTCCGGAGATCTCGGTCATGACCTTGTCCTTGACGAGGTCGGCGATCTTCTTGATGACCCCCGCGTCGCCGCCCTTCTTCACGCCGTAGGGCAGCTCGGTGACGATGATCGCCGTCCGGCCGCCGCGCAGCTCCTCGATGTGCGCGCGGGCGCGCATCACGATGCGGCCCCGGCCCGAGCGATACGCCTCCTTGATCCCCTCGCGGCCGAGCACGATCGCGCCGGTGGGGAAGTCGGGCCCCTTGACGATTCGCGAGAGCCGGTCGACGTCGATCGAGGGCTCGTCGATCAGGGCGCCCAGCGCATCGATCACCTCGGCGAGGTTGTGCGGCGGGATGTTCGTCGCCATCCCGACCGCGATGCCGGCCGAGCCGTTGACGAGGAGGTTCGGAAAGCGGGAGGGCAGGACGGACGGCTCCTGCCGCGACTCGTCGTAGTTCGGCTGGAAGTCGACGGTGTTCGAGTCGATGTCGCGGAGCAGCTCGGTCGCGATCCGCGTCAGGCGGCACTCGGTGTAGCGCATCGCCGCAGCGCCGTCATCGTCGAGGTTGCCGAAGTTTCCCTGCCCGTCGACGAGCGGGTAACGCAGCGAGAACGGCTGCGCCATGCGGACGAGGGTGTCGTAGATCGCCGCGTCGCCGTGCGGGTGGTACGAGCCCATCACGTCGCCGACGACGCGCGCGCATTTCAGACGCGGGCGGCCCGGCTGGAGGCCTGCCTCGTGCATCGCGTAGAGCACGCGCCGGTGCACGGGCTTGAGTCCGTCGCGCACATCAGGCAGCGCGCGCGAAACGATCACGCTCATCGCGTAGTCGAGGAAGCTCGCGCGCATCTCCTGCTCGAGCTCGCGCGGCTCGATGCGACCTGCTCCCAGCGGCTCCAGATTGCTCATGTCAAAACCCCGGGACGGGATTCATCCTGTCCCGCACCCTTGCGAGCGCTCGCTCTCGCCGCGGCGCTAAACATCGAGGAAGCGCACGTCGCGGGCGTTCTGCTCGATGAACAGGCGGCGCGGCTCCACCTGGTCGCCCATCAACGTCGAGAAGATCGCGTCTGCGGCGGAGGCATCCTCCACCTCGACGCGCACGAGGATGCGGCGCCCCGGGTCCATCGTCGTGTCCCAGAGCTCGGACGCGTTCATCTCGCCGAGACCCTTGAAGCGGCTGACCTGGAGGCCCTCCTTGCCGAGGTCGAGCGCCTCGCTGCGCAGCTCCTCGAAGGTGTGCGCGAGCACGCGCTTCTTGCCGAGCGCGATGTCGAACGGCGGCGAGCCGGCGACTTCGACCAGCTTGGCGTAGGCCTTGCGGACGTTCGCGTAGACCGGCGAGGCGAGCAGGGCGGCCGGCACCGTCACGTGTCTTGCCGTGCTCGTCTCGGACTCGACGATCTTGACGCGGAAGCCATCGGCGTCGTGGTCCTCGAGGCTCAGCTCGTAGCCGTTGCGGTCGAGCCCGGCGATCGCTTTCTCGATCTGGGCGGGCGACTGCGCCTCCGTCTCGACGAGCCGGTGCTTGATCACGAAGTCGGTCGCGTTCGGGCCGAAGTCGGCGCGCAGACGCGCCGACCAGCCCTCGAACTCGTTCAGCGCGCGCGTGAAGCGGTTCCAGCGTGTCTCGGTCAGCTTCTGCTTCTGGCCCCGGCGGTCGGTCGTCTCCATGTCCTTGACCCGCTCGCGCACGAGCAACTCCTCGAACTGCGACTCCTTCTCGACGTACTGCTCGCGGCTGCCCAGCTTGACCCGGTAGAGCGGCGGCACCGCGATGTAGACGTAGCCGTTCTCGACGAGCTCCTTCATCTGCCGGTAGAGGAAGGTGAGGATCAGTGTCCGGATGTGCGAGCCGTCGACGTCGGCGTCGGTCATGACGATGATCCGGTGGTAGCGCAGTTTCTCGAGGTCGAACTCGTCGCTGATCCCGGTGCCGATCGCCGTGATGATCGCCTGGATCTCGGTGTTCGAGAGCACCTTGTTGATCCGGTTCTTCTCGGAGTTGATCACCTTGCCCCGCAGCGGCAGGATCGCCTGGAAGCTGCGGTCGCGCGCGTCCTTGGCCGAGCCGCCGGCCGAGTTGCCCTCGACGAGGTAGAGCTCGCAGGACGCGGGATCGGTGAGCTGGCAGTCGGCGAGCTTGCCGGGCAGCGAACCGCCCTCGAGCGCCGTCTTCCGTGTCAGCTCGCGCGCCTTGCGCGCAGCCTGTCTGGCCCGCGCGGCCGCGATCGCCTTCTGGACGATCTGGCGCGCATCGGTCGGGTTCTCCTCGAGGAACTCTGAGAGCTTCTGGTTCACGGTCGTCTCGACGAAGCCGCGCACCCACGGGTTGCCGAGCTTCGTCTTCGTCTGGCCCTCGAACTGCGGGTCGCGCAGCTTCACGGAGATGACTGCGGCGAGACCCTCGCGCACGTCCTCGCCCTCGAGGTTCTCCTCTTTCTCCTTGAGCAATCCCTTGTCGCGCGCGAACTTGTTGAGCGTGCCGGTGAGCGCCGCCTTGAAGCCCGAAAGGTGGGCGCCACCTTCGTGCGTGTTGATGTTGTTCGCGAACGAGAAGACGGATTCGACATATGAGGCGTTCCACTGCATCGCCACCTCGACGGCGCCGAGATCGGTCGTCCCCTCGAGAAAGACGATGTGCTTGTGGAGGGCTTCCTTCGACTGGTTCACGTAGCCCACGAAGTCCCGGATCCCGCCCTCGTAGTGGAACTCGACCCTGCTCTCGCCCTCGCGCTCGTCGATCAGCACGATCCGCAAGCCGCGGGTCAGAAAAGCGGTCTCGCGCAGGCGCTGGACGAGCGTCTCGTGCGACCACTCGAGCTCGTCGAAGATCTCGAGGTCGGGCAGGAAGGTGATCGTCGTGCCCGTTTCCGTGGTCGGCCCGACCGCCTTCATCGGCCCTTGCGGCTCGCCTCGCGCAAACTCCTGTCGCCAGATCTGCCCGTCGCGATGGGACTCGGCGATCAGCGACTCGGAGAGCGCGTTGACGACCGAGACGCCGACGCCGTGCAGGCCGCCGGAGACCTTGTAGCCCTCGCCGCCGAACTTGCCGCCGGCGTGGAGCTTTGTCAGGACGACGGTCAATGCCGGCAGTCCCTGCTCGGCCATGATGTCCACCGGAATCCCGGAGCCGTTGTCGCGGACGGTGACCGAGTTGTCCGGATGGAGCGCCACCTCGATCAGGTCACAGCGGTTTGCGAGCGCCTCGTCGACCTAGTTGTCGACCACCTCGTAGACGAGGTGATGGAGGCCTCGGGAGCCGGTCGAGCCGATGTACATGCCCGGCCGGAGCCGGACCGGCTCGAGTCCTTCGAGGACCGTGATGTCCTTTGCGGTGTATGCTGCTTCAGTCATAGAAAAGCCCTGCAATTCGCAGATTTGCGGGCTTTCGTCAGTCTATCAAAAACCGCGGTCGGCGGCGCCTCGCGCGAGGCTCAGCGCAGCAGCTTTTGCGACCGTTTTGCGCAGGTCTTCGTCGTCGATTCCGGCGCTCAGCTCGGCGGCTCGGGCGACCTCTTGCGGCCCAGGTGCAGGGACTTCCCGCTTGGGCTCGTCCGCCGCCTCGACAGCACCCTCGGGCAGATGTCCGAGGGCAAATCGAATCGCTTTCGGCGCACTTTCGGCGGCGTGCTCGCGAAGCCGCGCGAGCAGCTCGGAGGAGAGCTGGCCGAGCTCGAAGGCCCATGTCGAGGAAGAGGCGTGGACGTGGAGCGTTCCGTCACGCGAGAGCCGTGCCGGCCAGGCGTTGGCGGCGATCGTCTCCCCGACCGCACTTGGCCATGCGGCCACGATTGCCGCGAGCTGCGCGGGCGGGCGGTCCGCGAAACGGGCGAGCTCGCGCTCGATCTCTGGACCCAGGCGATCGATCACGCGCGGCGCACCCCGCCCGGACTCACCTCGAGGACGAGCGCCGGCTCCCCGGGTAGCGCCCTGGCGGAAGTGGCGGTGACCAGGGTCTGGCCCCTGCCTGTCACCCGCTCCACGAGGATCCGGCGGCGTCGCTCGTCGAGCTCGGAGAGCACGTCGTCGAGGAGGAGCAGCGGCGGCAGCCCGCGACGCTCCTCGATCAGCGCCGCCTCCGCGAGCAGCAGCGAGAGCACCGCGAGCCGCTGCTCGCCCTGCGAGCCGAAGCTCCGCAGGTCACGCCTCCCGGAGACGATCGCGATCTCGTCGAGATGCGGCCCGATTCCGGTCGTGCCTCGCTCCAGGTCCCGTTCGAGCCGGGCCTCGAGCTGCTCCACGCGCAGAGCCTCTGCCGCGTACTCGATCCTGGCATCAGGCAGACCCAGCTCGCCGGCGAGCTCGGCAAACGACGGCGACAGGAGCGCCAGCGCCTCGTGCCGCGCCGCGACGAGCAGCGACCCGAGCTCCGCCACCTGCTCGCTCCACGGCGTCAGCGCGTCGCGCGGGGAGAGACCGAGCGCTACCCGCCGAAGCGCAGCGTTGCGCTGGCCGATCGCTGCGCCGTACTCGTTCGGCAGCGAAGCCTTCGCCGGCGAGAGCCGCGTCAGCACCCGATCGAAGTAGGCGCGCCTCGCAGCCGGCCCGCCCTTCACGACGACCAGCCGGTCGGGCGTGAAAACGAGCGTCGCCACCTCGCTACGCAGCTGCTCGGCGGAGGCGAGCGCCGCGCCGTTCAGCGTCGCGCGCTTCCCCGTAGCTGTGGAGAGATCGACCCGCACTTGTTGCAAGGACTGTCCCTGGAGCGAGAGGCTCACCCGCGCGGCGGTCTCTCCGAAGCGGATCAGCTGGGCGTCCGAGCCTGACCGAGGCGAGAAGCCCTGCGTCCCGACGTGGAGTGCCTCCAACAGATTCGTCTTGCCGGCTCCGTTCGGCCCGGTCGCCAGCACGAGACCCGGCTCGAGGTCGAGGTCGAGCCGCTCGTACGACCGGAAGTTGCGGAGCGTGACCGAGACGACGATCAGTCCGGCAGGCGGATCGGCATGATCAGGTACGAGAAGGTCTCGCCCGCACCCTGGATCAGCCCCGGCCTGAGCGGATTGATCAGCTTCAAGATGACCTCTGGACCGTCGACGGAGTCGATGCCGTCCCGCAAGAACTCAGGGTTGAATCCGATCTCGAGAGGCTCGCCGGAGAACGGCGCCGGCAGGCTCTCACGGGCCTCGCCGACGTCCTGGGTCTGCGCGGAGATGGTCAGCTCGCCGTCGGCGAAGCTCAGCCGCAACGGTGCGTTTCGCTGCGCCATCACCGCGACGCGGCGAACGACCTCGAGCAGCTCTTCGCGCGGCAGCGTCAACTCGTGCTCGAACGTCTCTGGAAGGAGTTGCTTGTAGTTCGGGAACTGGCCGTCGATCCGCCGTGTGGTCAGCGTAACACCGCCGGCGACGAAGACCACCTGGTTCTCCTGCACGCCGAGCTCGATCTCCTCGCTGCCGCCGGCGACCCGACGCAACTCCTCGAGCGCACGCGCCGGGATGATCGCCTCGAGCTCCGGCAGCTTCTCCTCCAGCGGTGTCTCCTTGACGGAGAGACGGTACGAGTCCGTCGCGGCCATGACGAGCTTGCCCGCCTCGAAGCGGGCGAGGATCCCGGTTAGCACCGGGCGAGATTCGTCACGCGAGGCTGCGCGACCAACCCGCGCAATCGTCTCCAGCAGCGGCTCGGCCTTCACCGCTGAGAGAGAGCCGGCCGCGACTTCCGGCAGGCGCGGGAAATCCTCCACGCCGTACGTGCGGAGGCGGTACTCCGCCGTGCCGCACGTCACCTGCAACGTGTTCTCCTCGAGGCGATGCTCGATCAAAACCTCGTTGTCGGGCAGCAGCCGCACGAGGTCGACGAGCAGGCGTCCCGGCACGACAACCGCACCCTCTCCCTCGACCTGCGCCTCGAGCGTAGTGCGCAGTGAGAGCTCCATGTCCGTCGCCGCAAGCTGCAAAACGCCGGCCTCTGCCTGCAGCAGGATCCCCGAAAGGATCTGTACGGCGCTCCGCGTCGAAACGCCTCGAGAGACGATTCCGAGCTTGAGCGCAAGCTCGTCCCGTGCACAACTGATCTTCATTCCCGAGCCGACCACTGTTTCTAAGGAATTCATTTAAAACCTTTCGAAGTAGTCATAGGGAGTGTGGACGACGGGGACGACGCCCCGAAAGCCCATGTCCAGACAGGTGAGCATGTGGAGAGTCGCTCCGAGATCTGCACCGATTTTGGGGACATAGCTTGTCAGCGGATCTGCTTGATCTGAGCGGTCAACTCTTGCACCAGGTTGTACACAGACCTGTCCTCACGAATCAGACGCGCGATCTTGGACGTCGCGTGGATCACCGTGGTGTGGTCGCGGCCGCCGAACTCGCGCCCGATCTTCGGCAGCGAGGAGTCCGTGAGCTCGCGAGAGAGATACATCGCGACCTGCCGTGGGTAGACGATGTTCTGGGAGCGCTTGTCGCCGCAGAGCTCCGAGAGCGAGAGGCCGAAGCGCTCCAGTACGGCCTCCTGGATCCGCTGAATGGTCACCTGCGCAACCTCGCCTTGCGGGAAGACGTCCTTCAGCACGTCTTGCGAGAGCTCCACCGACATCGCGCGTCCGGTCAGCGAGGAGAACGCGACGACACGCGTGAGCGCCCCTTCGAGCTCACGGATGTTCGTCGAGATGCGGCCGGCGATGAAGGTGAGCACCTGTGGGTCGGGCACGTGGATTCCGTCCGTCTTGACCTTCTTCCGCAGGATCGCGATCCGGGTCTCGAGGTCGGGCGACTGGATGTCCGTGATCAGGCCCCACTCGAAGCGGGAGCGCAGTCGCGCCTCCAGCGTCGCGATCTCCCGGGGCGGCCGGTCGGAGCTCATCACGATCTGGCTGCCGGCCTCGTAGAGGCTGTTGAACGTGTGGAAGAACTCCTCCTGGATCCGCTCCTTGTGCTCGAAGAACTGCACGTCGTCGATCAGGAGCAGGTCGTAGTTGCGGTAGCGCTGCTTGAAGCCCTCGATTCGCTTGTCGCGGAGCGAGTTGATGAAGTCGTTCATGAACGTCTCGCTCGTGATGTAACGAACGGAGAGGTCGCTCTGGTGCTCCGAGACGTACTGCGCGATCGCCTGCAGCAGGTGTGTCTTGCCGAGCCCCGTGCCGCCGTAGATGAAGAGTGGGTTGTAGGCCTGGGCCGGCGCCTCGGCGACCGCGAGGGCGGCCGCGTGCGCGAAGCGGTTGGACGAGCCGATCACGAAGAGGTCGAACGTGTACTTGGAGTTGATCCCCGAGGCGGGGTCGACCCGGACGAGCGGCGTCTCGCTCGCAGCCGCCGGCGCAGCCGCGGTCTCGTCGATGGTCAGGTGCACCTGGCGCTCGTGGCCGGTTGAGTCCCGCACCGCGGCCTTGATCAGGCCGAGGAAGTGCCCCTCGATCCACTCTCGCGTGAAATTGTTGGGGACGGCCAGCACGAAGCTGTCGTCGTCGACCTCCCGGCCCTCCGCCTCACCGAACCACGTGCGGTACGTGGCTTCGTTCAGCGCTCCCCTGAGCCGACCGGATACCTCGGTCCATAGGGTCTCTGCAGTCAGCTCGATCGGTTGTTCCACCCTGCCCGGACCCGGCTCCTTTGGTTCGAAAGAGGGCCGAGCATAGCAACGTGCCTGCCGACCTACAACGCCCCTTTAGGGGGAGGCCCACTATCGACAAAAACGCAATTTGCAGGGTATTCAGAACGTCCACATTGCTCTCCACAGGTGTGGACAGACTGTTGCGGAGCGGTGATCGCGGGAATGATTCCTGCCTCCGAGCGGGTGCTTTTCGCCTTCCCCACTGTCCACCGGCGGCTGTGGAAAAGAACTTTCGCAACGCCTCGTCTATACTGGCCGGCGCCCCCTCCGGGCCCTCCTTTCCTCGTTCGTACCTCTCGTGAAGCGGACCTATCAGCCCAACGTGCGCCGGCGGAAGCGGAAGCATGGCTTTCGCGCCCGAATGTCGACGCGCGCCGGCCAGCTGATCCTGAAGCGCCGCCGCGCGAAGGGCCGCAAGCGGCTCTCCGCCTGACCGCCGAGGGGCGTTCGGTGCAGCGCCGCAATCGCCTTTCCCGCTCGAGGGACTTCGATGCCGTCTACAGGCACGGGCGCTCCGTTTCGACGCGTTACCTCGTCCTCTACTGGTTCGCGCGCGAGGAGGACGACGAACCGCGCCTCGGGCTCGCAGTGCCGAAGGCGATCGGCAGCGCCGTGATCCGCAACCGGATCAAGCGTCAGCTTCGCGAGGCCTGGCGCGCACGGCTCGACCGGATCAACGGGGCTCGCGACTACGTGCTCGTGGTGCGGCCGGGTCTGCCCGAGGCCGTCGAGAGCCGTGGCTTCGCTTGGCTCGGCGAGCGCCTCGACGAGGTGCTCGGAAAGGCGGCGGCGTGAGGTACCTGAGCCTCGTGCTGCGCGGGGTCTTCCCGTCGCTCGGCGTCGCCGGAGCGCCCACCTGCAAGTACCACCCGTCGTGTTCGCAGTACGCGAGCGACGCGCTGCGCAAGCACGGGCCTGTGAAAGGGTCGCTGAAGGCCGGCTGGCGGCTGCTGCGCTGCAATCCCTGGAGCCGCGGGGGAGTTGACCACGCGTGATCCTCGCCTCGAGCCCGCTCACCCCGATCGAGGATGCGCTCCGGAACGTCCTCGACTGGATGCACGGCTCGATCGGCCTGCCGTGGGCCTGGTCGATCATCGCGCTGACAGTGATCGTTCGGATGATCCTCGTCCCGCTGACCGTCCGGCAGATCCACTCGATGCAGAACATGCAGCGCCACGCGCCGCAGATGAAGGAGATCCAGCGGAAGTACAAGGGCGATCGCCCGAAGCAGAACGAAGAGCTGATGAAGTTCTACAAGGAGAACAAGATCAACCCGGCGGCGTCCTGCCTGCCGATGGTCTTCCAGATCCCGGTCTTCATCGCGCTCTACTTCGTGCTGCGCGACTTCACGAAGCACATCCATGCGAGCCAGCACGCGCTCTCCTGGCTCGGGATCGTCCCGGACATCACGCAGCACGCGAGCTCGCACTGGTCGGGCTTCCTGCTGCTGGCCATCTACGCGATCAGCCAGGTCTCCTCGACGCTGCTGATGTCGACCACGATGGACAAGACGCAGCGGACGATCCTGCTGATCATGCCGCTCGTCTTCATCTTCGTCGTGGCCCGCTTCCCGACGGGGCTCCTGCTCTACTGGGTGACGACGAACCTTTGGACGGTCGGCCAGGGGTTGGTGACGCGGCGGCTCGTACCGCGGACGCCGGTGGCGGTGCCGGAGCGACGCTCCTCGCGTACTCCGCCCAAGGACGACGGTTCTGGCGACGGAGCCAAGCTCGAGCCCGAGAAGCCGAAGCCTGCCCCCGCCGCCTCGGCGACGCCGTCACAGCCGCGCAAGGTGAAGCGCAAGAAGAAAGGCGCGCGTCGCTGATGGAGGTGGAGACGACCGGCGAGACCGTCGGCGAGGCGAAGTGGCTCGCCCTCCGCGAGCTGGAGCGCCTTCAGCCGGGTCTCGACAAGGCGGCGGTCGAGTTCCAGGTGGTCTCAGAGGGACAGCGCGGCTTGCTCGGCGTCGGTTACGCACCCGCCCGGGTCCTTGCGCGTGTAGAGGAGGGTGCGGTGGCCTCGCCGCCCGAGGCTGCGGCGGACGAGAGCGACCACGTGCGGCGGGTGCGTGAGCTCGTGGAGCAGATCGCGCTCGGGATCGGAGTCCCTTGCCGGGTTGCCGTCGAGGAGACGGACGAAGGGGTCACCGCGACTGCGAGCGGCGGCGATCTGGCGCTCCTGATCGGGAAGCACGGCCAGACCATCGATGCGATCCAGTACCTGGTGAGCTCGATCGTTCATCGCGCCTGGCCCGAAGAGCGCTTCGCGGTGGTGGTCGACGCGTCGGGATATCGCGAGCGCCGCCGAGCGACACTCGAGACCCTGGCGCTGCGCAGCGCCGAGCGCGCGATCGAGAGCGGCGAGGCCGTCTCGCTGGAGCCGATGAGCTCGGTCGAGCGGAAGCTCGTCCACCTGTGCCTGCAGGAGCATCCCGGCGTCGAGACGAGCAGCGAGGGCGCCGAGCCCAACCGCTTCGTTGTCATCTCGCCCGCTTGAGGCCTGGCTCGACGCGGTCCTCGCGACGCCGGGCCTGACTGCGCTCGACGACCGCGCCGAGACCCACCGCGTCTTGCTGGAGGATTCGCTTCGCGGCGCCGAGCTCGTCCGTGGCTTCGGCGGACCGGTCGTCGACGTCGGCTCGGGGGGCGGTGCGCCCGGGATCCCGCTCGCGTACGCGCTGCCCGACTGCGAGGTTGTCCTGCTCGAATCGCAGAGGCGGAAGTGCGAGTTCCTCGAGCGCTGGGCGCCCGCGAACGCGCGAGTCGTCTGCGGGCGGGCGGAGGAGCAGGAGCTGGACTGGGCCGGCTGCGCGGTGGCGAAGGCGCTCGCCCCGCCACCGGTCGCCGCCGAGTGGTGCCTGCCACTCGTCCGCCCGGGCGGCGGAGTCGTCCTCTGGGTCGGCCCGAGTGCCGAGTCCGACCGGGTCGCACGCGTTGCAGAGCGACTCGGTGCGGAGCTCGCCGAGTCGCCTCCGGGGTTCCTCGTTCTCCGCAAGATGACGCTCACGCCTGCCGGTTTCCCGCGGCGTCCGGGGGTCGCGAAAAAGCGTCCCTTGGCGTAGGAAAAGGCCGTTCACTAACGGCTCCTGCGGAGGGCCGTGCCCTCCGCGAGCTCGTTCCAGGCACTGGATGTCCGGGCTTGCACCCAAGATGCTGTCGTGGCCGGCACGATCTACGCGATCGCAAACCAGAAGGGCGGCGTCGGCAAGACGACGACGGCGATCAACCTCGCCGCCTGCCTCGCCGAAGCCGGCGAGCGAGCGCTTGTGATCGACCTCGATCCGCAGGCGAATGCGACCTCGGGTCTCGGGGAGCGCGCCAACGGTCACTCGAGCTACGACCTGCTCGACGGAGCCCCGCTGCTCGAGCTCGCCAAGGAGACGCGGTTCCGGAACCTCTATCTCGTGCCGTCGAAGCCGGAGCTGGCCGGAGCGGCCGTCGAGCTCGCGCGGCACGACAAGGGCGAGCGTTTTCTGGCGGAGTCGCTCGCGAAGGCGGGTGAGGACTGGCGCTTCATCTTCGTCGATTGTCCGCCCTCGCTCGGGCCGCTGACCGTGAACGCGCTGGCCGCTGCCGACCGCGTTCTCGTGCCGGTGCAGGCCGAGTACTACGCGCTCGAGGGTCTGAGCCAGCTGCTGCGCTCGGTCGAGATGATCCGTGCGCGACTCAACCCGCGGCTCTCGATCGCAGGCGTGCTGCTGACGATGGTCGACGGCCGCACGCGCCTTTCCGCCGATGTGGAGCGCAACCTGCGCGAGCATCTCGGCGAGCTCGTCTTCGGCACGTCGGTTCCCCGTTCCGTGCGGCTTGCGGAAGCGCCGAGCCACGGACTCCCCGCGATCGCCTACGACCGCCGCTCCGCCGGCGCCGAGGCCTACTGGAAGGTGGCGATGGAGCTTGTCGAGCGTTCCTAGGACACCGGGAGACCACGGCAAAGCCGAGGTCTCCCTCCCCGCGCCGACCTTTGCGGCTTCGCCGCCGTCGGCACCAGAGCGGAGACGAGGCCTTGGCCGTGGCTTGGAGGTGCTGATCGGAGGTGCCGGGCAGACGGAGCTCGCCCACCTTCCCGTCGAGGCGATCCACGCCAATCCACGCCAGCCGCGGAAGCGGTTCGACCACGAGATGACAAGCGGCCTGGCCGAGTCGCTGCGCGCGCAGGGCCTCGTGCAGCCGGTCGTCGTCCGCACGCGAGCGGAGGGCGGCTACGAGTTGATCGCGGGCGAGCGTCGCTGGCGGGCGGCGAGGGAGGCGGGGATCACGTCGCTCCCGGCGGTGATCCGCGAGGCCGACGACCGCGAGACGCTGCTCCTCTCGCTCGCCGAGAACGTGGCGCGCGAGAACCTCTCGACGGTCGACGAGGCGCGGGCGTACGCCGTCCTGATCGACGAGTTCAGCCTTTCTCTCG
This sequence comes from Gaiellales bacterium, assembly GCA_038213135.1. GTDB lineage: Bacteria > Actinomycetota > Thermoleophilia > Gaiellales > Gaiellaceae > JBBQTQ01. The sequence goes on along the minus strand of JBBQTQ010000024.1, from coordinate 546 downwards.
GCGAGGTCGCCGAGCGGATGGGTCGTTCCAAGCCGACCATCTCGAACCGGCTGCGCCTGCTCGACCTGCCGGATGACGTGCTCGCGATGGTCGAGCGCGGCGAGCTGAGCGAGGGCCACGCTCGCGCGGTGCTCGCGGCTCCGACAGTCGACGACCAGCGCCGGCTCGCCCGCGAGATCGTCAAGAAGAGCATGTCGGTGCGCGCGGCCGAGCGCGCGGCGCGTTGGGCCGGAGCGAAGCGGAAGCCGCGCAAGACCCCCTCGGTCGATCCGGCTCTTGCGGAACGGGTGCGTGCGGCGGCGGAACGGGTGACGGGCTTTTCCGTGCGGATCGCCGCGGGGCGGGTCGAGATTCCCTTCACCGACGAGCACGAGCTGGCCGAGCTCGCGGAGGCCCTCGAGCGGCTCTAGACGATTGATTCCTTAGTGGTCGTAGGCGGTGAGTCTGCGGCCGGGTGTGCCGGTCTGCCAGTTGTGGAGGATTGCGGCGGTGAGGGCGAGCAGTCGTCGGGCGATGCGGCTGATCAGGCCGGTGAGGGTGCGGCCG
>JBBQTQ010000023.1:0-33240 GCA_038213135.1 Gaiellales bacterium | reverse complement strand
ACCGCTCCAGCACCTCCCGCTGCTCATCGCTGAGCACGACCTCGGCACGAATCGGCATAACGCCCCCAATCGTCGTCGATGACCACGACGACTTCGCCGCCCGCAACCGGGTCCCTGCGAACTAACGACTCAGGACACTAGGCCGCGTCGCGCTCGTCGTCCCGCTCGCCTGGCGGTGGCGGCAGGAACTCCACCTGGAGCCGGTCGATCCGCGACCCGTCCGTCTCGAGCACCGTGAAGCGCATCCGTTCGTGCTCGACCCGGTCGCCGGACTCGGGAGCGCGCCCGAGCAGGCCGAAGACGAAGCCGGCGACGGTGTGGAAATCCTCGATCGGCAGCTCACAGTGGAACTGCTCGTTGAAGTCGTCGATCGGGAAGGTGCCGTCGATCCGGATCGTGTGCTCGTCGATCCGCTCGATCGACTCGTCCGGCAGGTCGAACTCGTCCTCGATCTCGCCGACGATCTCCTCGAGCAGATCCTCGAGCGTGACGATCCCCTCCATCGCCCCGTACTCGTCGACCACGATCGCCATGTGCTCCTTCGTCTTGCGAAAGTCGTGCAGCAGCGCGGCGAGATCCTTGGTCTCGGGCACCATGTGGGCCGGTCTGACGAGGGCCTCGACGTCCACCTTGGCCATGTTCCCGCTCTCGTTGACGGCCCGAAAGAGGTCGCGCACGTGGAGGATGCCGATGATGTCGTCGAGCGACTCGCGGTAGACGGGATAGCGGGTATACGGAGACTCGACCGCCGCGGCCAGCGCCTCCTCGGGAGGCAGCTTGATCGACAGGGCGACCACCTCGGGCCGCGGCACCATCACGTCCGAGACCTCCTTGTCGGCGAAGTCGAAGACCTTGTAGAGCATCTCCTGCTCCTCCTGCTCGAGCTCGCCGTGCTCCGCCGAGCGATCAAGCAGCATCTTCAGCTCGGCCTCCGAGTAGACGCCCTCCTCCGACCCGGGCGGTCGCACGTTCAGCACGCGCAGACCGAGCTCCGTCGCGTGCTGCAGCACCCACACGACCGGGTGGAACGCGACGAAGAAACCCCGCACCGGCGCCGAGACCGCCAGCGCCACGGCCTCGGAGTGGCTCAGCGCGACGCCCTTCGGCATCAGCTCGCCGATCACCACGTGCAGAAAGGTGATGATCGTGAAGGCGAGGATGATCGCCAGCGCCGTCGCCATCACCGGGTCGAACGCATGACGAAGAGCCGGCTCGCCGAGGGCGCCGATACCGAGGCTCGTGAGCGTGACGCCGAGCTGCATCGCGGCGATGAACCGCGGCGGCTCGGCCACGATCCGCATCACCGCGCGGGCCCGCCGGTGCCCGGTCTCGGCGAGCTCCTTCATCTTCGTCCGGCGCGCGGTGACGAGGCCGTACTCGGCGGCGACGAAGAAGGCGTTCAGCAGGATCAGGATCCCGACGCCGAGCAGCTCGAAGAAGAGATTCATGCCCGCACCCGGGCCCCGGTACTCGAGGGGAGATCGTCGGCCAAGGGGCTACGCCTGAGTATAGGTAACGGTCCCGTCGGCGTCAGCGCGCGCTGCTCGCCCGGTGACGACCAGGCGCTCCAGATGGGAGAGCGTCTCGGCGACGGCGAAGCGCCGCTGCATCGGCGCGAGCTCGCGCCCGAACAGCACGAGTGAGAGCTCGTAGCCGCTCTGCGGCTCGCTGCTGAGGGCAGCGGTCAGCTCGTCGAGCCGCTTGCGGTGGTGGTCGGCGATCTCGAGCGCCCGGCCGGCCGGATCGTCGATCGGCTCGCCGTGCCCGGGCAACGCCAGTCGCGGCGCCACTTCGACCACGCGCTGCAGGGACTCGAGGTAGTCCCCGAGCGGGTCAGGTCTCGCGTCGGGATAGAGCCCGATCGTCGGCGTGATCTTCGGCAGCAGGTGGTCGCCGGCGATCAGCACGCCGTCCTTCAGCAGGCAGAGATGCCCGTCGGCATGCCCGGGATAGAGCGCCACCTGCCAGCCGTCCACCGATTCCCCCGGCCGCAGCGGCTCGGGGTCACGCGCGTAGTCGATGTAGGCGCGGAAGTCGACGAACGCCTCGAGCACGTCGTGTGACACGTCGCTCGGAACGCCGTGCAGCCGGAACCAGTCGGCGATGCGTACCTCCCACTCGGGCGCGCTCCAGACGCGCGCGCACTGCTCGTAGTCGATCTCGCCCTGCCAGACAGGAGCCCCGGTGAGCGCGGCGGTGACCGCGCCGCCGCCGCAATGGTCGGGGTGCATGTGCGTGATCACGATCCGCGTGACCGGCGCGTCGAGCTCGGCGAGGAACGGCTGCCAGCGCTCCTCGAGATCGGGCAGCCCGAGGCCCGTGTCGACGAGCGTCCAGCCGTCGTCGCTCCTCAGCAGGTAGCAGTGGACGTGCGCCAGCGGCAAGGGCAGCGGAAACGTGATGCGGCGAATGCCGTCGGGGATCTCGATCATACGAACGTATGTTCTATACTACGAAAGGCAGTGACGGTCGAGTATCGCGAGGAGCCCTGCCGGAGCGCGCTGAACCGCGTCAAGGGGATGCCCTTCGACTGGTCGCTGAACCCGTACATGGGCTGCGCCCACCGCTGCACCTTTTGTTACGTCCGGGCCTTCGAGCGTCGAGCCGACCGCCCCTCGGACGAGCGCTACGGGCGCTCGATCCGGGTCAAGGTGAACGTGGCCGAGGTGCTCCGCAAGGAGCTCGCGCGGCCGTCGTGGCGCGGCGAGGGTGTCGCGATCGGCGCGGCCACCGACCCCTACCAGCCCGCGGAGGGCCGCTACAAGCTCACCCGCGCCTGCCTCGAGGTGCTCGCCGAGGCGCGCGCGCCCTTCGGCCTGATCACGCGAGGGCCGATGGTCGTGCGCGACATCGACGTCCTTCAGGAGGCTGCGAAGCGCGCAGAGGTGAGCGTGAACTTCTCGATCCCGACGCTCGACCGGGAGGTCTGGCGCACGACCGAGCCAGGAACCGCGAGCCCGCGGCAGCGGCTGCGCGCGCTGAAGCAGCTCGTCGACGCGGGCATCAAGGCCGGCGTCGGAATGGCGCCGATCCTCCCCGGCCTGTCCGACAAGCCGGAGCAGCTGGCCGAAGTCGTGCGGGCGGCACGTGAGGCCGGCGCCACGCACGTTTGGGCGAATCTGCTCTACCTCAAGCCCGGCACGCGGGAGCATTTCCTCACGGAGCTCGCCCGCGACTGGCCCGAAGAGCTCGAGCGCTACGAGCGTCTCTACGCCGATCGCGCCTACCTCGGCAAGGGGGAAACCGAGCCCGTGCGCTCCGTCGTCGCCGAGCTCCGGCGCGAATATCGGATCGCCGACAGGCGCCCGCTCAGGCTCGCTCCGCCTGCCGAGCCGGAGCAGCTCGAGCTGGCCGTCTAGCCGGGCCCATAGAATCGGCGCACGTGACCGAGGGAAAAGAGATCACCTGCCTGATCGTCGACGACCACGAGGTCGTCCGCGAGGGGCTCCGGCTGTCGCTCTCCCGCGCGCCGAACATCCGCGTCGTCGGCGAGGCGAGTGACGGTGAGAGTGCTGTCGCACTCGTGGAGCGCCGCAAGCCCGACGTCGTGATCATGGACGTGCGCATGCCCGGCATGGACGGGCTGGAGGCGACGAAGCTGATCACCGAGCGCGTCCCGGAGACCGCTGTACTGATCTTCACGGCCTACAGCGAGCGGATGCTGCTCTCCCGCGGCCTCGAGTCCGGGGCGAAGGGCTACATCCTCAAGGAGGCCCCGCACGAGACCCTGCTGCGAGCGATCGAACGGATCGCCTCCGGCGACGGCTTCGTCGACCCGGCGCTGATGCCGGCCTTCCTGACCGGCAAGGACAAGGAGGACATGCTGACCGCGCGCGAGCGCGAGATTCTCCAGCTGCTCGCCGACGGCATGTCCAACTCCGACGTGGCCGCGAAGCTCTTCATCAGCCAGGAGACCGTGAAGAGCCACGTCCGGCACATCCTCACCAAGCTCGAAGCCGACACCCGGACGCACGCGGTCGCGATCGCCCTGCGCGACGCGATCATCGACTAGCCGGATGGCCACTCCGGAACGGGAGCTCGCTGACCGTCTGATCACGGCCGAGCAGGACGAGCGGCGGCGGCTCGCGCTGTTCCTGCACGACGGGCCCGTGCAATCGCTCGCCGGAATCGCGTTGATGCTCGACGCTGCGCTGCACGCGATCCAGGACGAGCGGCTCGAAGACGCCCAGCGGGTGCTGGGCTCGGCGCTCCAGTTGCACCGCGACACGATCCGCTCGCTGCGCGATCTCTCCTTCAACCTCGAGCCGGTCGTCCTGCGCGACCAGGGCTTCGGGCCGGCGGTTCAGGCGCTGGCCGAGAACATCGGCATCGCCGAGCGCTTGCAGATCGACGTCGACGTGGAAGCCGGCGAGCGACTGTCCGAGAAGGCCCAGGTCGCGCTCTACCAGATCCTGCGCGAGGCACTCGACCAGGCGGTGCGGCGCGGGCCGCCGACGAAGATCGGGATCCGGATCGAGCAGCGCGACGACGGCGGCTTCGACGCTGTCGTCGAGGACGACGGCTCCGGCGAGCGGCGCCGCGCGAGCGTCGAGGCGATCGAGGAGCGTGCCCTGCCGCTGCACGGCGTTGTCACGGTCGAGCCCCGCCCGGATGACGGGGGCACCGTGTTGCGCGTGACGCTGCCCGCGTACACCGTCCGCCGGTAGGATCGCCGCCGCGATGACGTACCTGGTCTTCGTCTGGAAGCCGACCGGCTACGAGCTGCACGAGCGCGAGGGCGAGGAGCCGCAGCCCGGCGCCGAGCTCGACGAGAACGGCACGCAAATGCGGGTTGCGAAGGTCGCGGGCTCGCCGCTGCCGGGCGACTCGCGCCGCTGCGCGTACCTCGAGCCGCTCAGCTGAGCGCGGCCTCTGCGGCCGTCAGGCCGAGCACGAGCGCGGCCGCGAGCCCGCTGGCGTAGCCGCCCGTCGACCAGCCGCCGGCGTCGACGCCCGCCGCCCAGAGTCCGGGAGACACCTGCGCCTGAGTATCGATCGGGAGCCCCCGGATCGTGTGCGTCACCGCCGCCCGCACGCGGACGGCGACCACCGCGTCCTCGGGCGTCGGGAAGGCGAGCTCGCGAGGTTCGACCACCGGCGCGCCGGCGGCGCGGGCCGAGTCGACCATGTCGGCCACCCGCCGTTCTCGCACCCGCTCTTCGAGCGCCTCCTCGTTCAGCAGGTACCAAGCGGCTCCATGGGGCTGGCGCGCGATCGCCTGGACGAGGTCGTTCTCGTGCCAGGCGACCGGGCCGTCGAAGAACCGCTCGCCGTGCTCGTTTACCACCCACGCGAAGCGGCCGTAGAGCTGCGCGAGCCGGACGAAGTCGCCTTCGCCGAACGAGCAGTCGGGCATCGCACGGCCGTAAAACTCATCCGTCTCCCCGGAGAGCGACGCCCCTCTTCCCATGGCGTGGTCGATGCCGCCGCCGTCGCTCCACGGGTTCGAACGTGAGATGAGGCCGAACTCGCGCGCAAATCTGACCGGGAAGCCGCCGGTCGCGAGGATCAGCGGCGGTTCCGTTAGGTCGTCGAGCTCCCGACCGAGCTGGATCTCGGTGGTCGGTCGCGTAAGCGCCTCCGTCAGCCCTCGCGGCTCGAAGCGCCGTCCCACCGTGAGCGGGTTCCCGGTCTCGCGAGCGCCGACCGGAGCGCCGAGCCTCTCCAGCCAGTCGAGCGCGTCGTCGAGTCGCTCGACGATCAGGCGCTGCAGCGCGGGATCCCCGCCCGGACACTGAGCGCGGTACTCCTCGAGCGTCCGGTAGCGCCAGACGACTCCGCTCGAAAGCAGCATCGAGCCGCCCGGGCGGTCGCCCTTCTCGAGCACGACCGGCTCCGCACCGAGCTCGCGCGCCCGCGCCGCGGCGCAAAGGCCGGCCATCCCAGCACCGGCGATGGTGAGGCGCAACGCTAGGTGAGCGAGAAGCTCGGCTTGTGCTCGACGTATTCGAGCTTCACGCGATCCGGGCCCCAGACGAAGACCGCGAACGTGTTCGGGGCATCGACGACGTCGGCGACCTCGGCGCCCGCGCCCTCGGCCTCCCCGCGCCACTCCTCCGCCGAGTCCACGAGCACCGCGAGGTGGTTGAGGAGCGGCTGCTCCGGCTCGCCGCCCTCGCCCTGGTGCAGCTCCACGAAAGCGCCACCGGCCTCCACGCGCGTGACTCCGCCCACCGTCGGCTCCGCGGGCTCGAAGCCCAACGCGAGCCATGCGTCAGCCGTCGCCGCGGGGTCCGGCGAGAGCAGCGCCACGTGGTCGAGGTCGTACTCGACGTCGGTCGGCGCCTCGACGAGCCCGAGGCGCAGTCCCTCGGCGACGTCGAAATAGACCTCGCCCTCGGTCGGCCGCTCCAGCTCGAGCTCGGATGGAAGCTGGCTCTCTGCTTCCACGATGTCCGACACCCGCCAGGCGATGTGCTTCAGCGGACCCGGCCCGCGCGGCCCGGGAGCGGCGAAGAGCGTCAGCTTCCCGCGCCGTGCGTTCGATCCGAGCAGGGTGAACGTCTCGGTCCGGTCGATCACGTGCATGCCGAGATGAGCCGTGACGAGGTCGGCGATCGGGTCGCGCTCCGCCACCCAGAGCGCGACGTGGTCGAGCTTGTTCACCGGCATCTGGCCAAGGTTACTTTCGCCCGTCGACGGCCCGCCGGAGCTGGGCCTTGCTCATGCTCGAAGCAGCGCTTCTTCACCGAGTCCTTGATGTGCTCGTACTGGCGCTCCCGCTTGTCGCTCCATGCTCCCCGTGGCATTGACCCTCCTCGTCGTTCTCGTTGCCCACGGCGTAAATGCCCACCGCGTAGAGTTTGAATCCGTGCCTCGCGCCCTCGTTCTCGCGGCCCGCCAGCCCGATTTCAGCGGCATGCTCGAGGAAGCCGGCTACCAGGTGGAGATCCGTACGCGCCCGCTCAGCGAGCCCGTGGACGCGGACGTCGCGATCGTCTTCCGCGGCCGCCTGATCGGACGCAACCAGGCGCACGTGCTCCACGGGGCCGGCGTCCCCGTCGTCGAAGTGCTCACCTCCTCGCCGACCGCCCGCTCGACGGCGCGCTGGATCCGCGTCTCGAACCGCATCGCGAAGTCCGACCTCGTGCAGCTCGTCCACGCCCTCGCGGACGGGAACGGGGCCGGCTAGGCCGGAACGGTCGCCGAGAAGAGGATCGGCGGCGTCGGCCTGGTCGCGCCGCCTGCGCGTTCGAGCGTCACGGCGACGGTGGAGCCGCGTCCGACCGTCTGTGCGAGCCCGTAGGTGACCTCGGAGCCGCCGCGCGCGAAGACTCCTGCCGGCACGGGCTTGCCCTTCGAGATCACCCAGACCTCGTAAGCCTTGCCGGCGGGGGCCGGAGCGAGGTTGCGGACGGTCAGCACCGCATGGCCGGCGATCCCGATCGAGACCGAGCCGATCGCACCCCGCAGGGCGACCGTCTCCGGCTGCGGGGTGGAGTCGGTGCCGGTCCCGAGCGTCGACCAGACCCCGAGGCCGATCGCCAGGCAGGCCGCCGCGGCGAGCGCGGCGCCCCAGGCGGGCGAGACGCGCCGCCGGAGCGGAATGACGTTCCGCGGCTCCGCCCGTGCGGCGCCCAGGATCCTGTCGCGGAGCTCGAGCGAAGGCGCCGGCCCCTCGGCAGCGTGCGCGAGGGCGGCCGCCGCATCTTCGAGCCCGGCCAGCTCGTCGCGGCAGCCCGGGCACTCCGAGAGGTGCGCGTCAAACGTGCGTCGCTCGTGCTCGTCCAGCACGCCAAGCGCGTACCCGGCAGCGAGGTCGTGCACCTCAGGCGCCACGGCTATTCCAGCGGCGGGTTCTGAACGTTGTGCTCGGTGGCGTACGCATTGGTCAGCGAGTTGACGAGGTCGGCTCCCTCAGGGTACGCGTAGTTGATCTTCACGAAGGCCTCCCACTTCTCCGGAAGCGCGTCCTCGGGAAAGATCGCCTCGACCGGGCACTCCGGCTCGCATGCCCCGCAATTGTGGGTGTAGACCCCGCCGGCAAGCGTGAACTCGTGCTTGCCGGGAACGATTGCGCAGAAGGTATCGGTCGCATCGGCGTCAGGTCCCTGAACATCCATGACACGCCAGTACACCTCACGCCTGGCGAGATACAGCCAGCGAATCGGCCGACTGCGGACGCCGAAGTTGGTCTCGCGGCTGGACTCCTCGCCGGAGCCGACCACTACGAGACCCGCCAGCGGCGCGGCACCCTCGAGCCAGGCCAACGCCTCGTGATCGGTCGAGCGCAACCGCCAAGAGCCCGCCTTCACCGGGTCGCCGTCGGAGGCGAGCCAGCCGTCGGCGAAGCCCGCGATGTACTCCGGATCGCCTGTTTCGGGGAGAGCCCGCTTGAGATTGAGCGGCGCGCGGACGACGCCGGTCCCCGCATATCCCGGGTGGACGTCCAGGCAGGGAGAGAAGTTCACCTGGTCAAAGAAGCTCTTGAAGGCGCCGGCACGCTCGCCATAGAGCTGCACGTAGTGAAGGTGCTCACCCGACCGAATCTCCTGCTTGTTCCAGCTTCCGTCGCCGAATACGAGGCCGTGCAGGGCGCCGAGCCGGTAGCTCTCCGAGTCCCGCCGCGGATGCGCACGCATCGAAGGCAGGAACTGCCCAGGAGCAAGAGAGGTGGTTCGCTCGCCGTCGGCGAGCAGCCACGGGTGGGTCGAGGTGGCCCAGATCGTGCGTCGAAACCGTGAGCTGTTGCGCGTCGTCAACCGCGTGCCTCCATATCGCGTCCGCTCCTCGAACGCCGGCGCGAGCTTGACCGAGACAAGTGGCTTGCGGCGAAAACGCTTGACGACAGCCGGCTTGAATCCGCTGTCGGTCAACACCCGGCAGGCCTGGTTCTCGAGCTCGGCGAACGACCGGACTCCGCGCGTGGTCAGGAGCTCTTCGGTCGGCGCGAAGCAATCGATGCATTCCTCGGGGTCGATCACGAGGATCCGCTCGAACTCGTGGATGCAGTCGACGGGGCAGACGTCCACGCAGGAGCGGTCTTTGATGTCGATGCACGGCTCGGCGATGATGTAGGTCAACCGTGCTCCTTCCAGTGATGCTGTCGAGCTTCCGGGTCGCTAGCACCAAGCCAGGGGCCGCACTCGTCCGCAGGCCAGGCTGGTTGCCTGGTCCAGGACGAGGGTGAAACCTGGCGTCGCGTAATAGCGGGCCAGAAGCCGGCAAGTAGTGCTGGAAGGGGCACGAGGGCCTTACTCTACCGTCGAGAGGAGCTCCTCGATCAGTTGCGGAGTCTGCTCGTCGAGGGCCGATTTGGCGAGCACCTGGTCGAAGCCGGCAGCGTGTGCGCGGCGCAATCCGGCGGTGTCTGTGTGGTTCGTATAGCCGACGATCGGGATGTCCGGATACGTGTCCGCGACCTCGTCCGGGTCGATCCGGGAGATGTCCGCGATCACGAGCTCGGGGTCGGAGACGCTGTCCGCGGTGATGAAGTGATGACCCGGGAGCAGGGCCTCGAGCTTGCCTCGAAAGAAGAGGTCGACTCCTGCGAGCAGGATGGTCGCCACGCGATGAGACTAACACCGTGATCGGCGGGTCTCCAAGCCCCGAGCCCGGTCTCGAGCTGATCCGCCGGGGCGAGTTCTTCGCCGCGCACGAGGCGCTCGAGCTCGCTTGGCGTGACGCACTCCCGGAGGAGCGCGACTTCTACCAGGGCCTGGTGCACGTCGCCGTTGCCTGGTATCAGGCCGGGCGCGGCAACCGGGTCGGCTGCGAGCGGCAGCTGGCCAAGGCGGCGCGCCGGCTCGGCGCCTTCGCGCCCGAGCACCGCGGTGTCGACGTCGCCTCGATCCTCGAGCAGGTACGCCTGGCGGCAGAGCTCGTCGCCGGCGGATCGCTCGAGCTGCCGCCGCCGCGGGTCTAGATCTGGCCGAGCCCGATCGCGTCGAGGAACCTGTTCAGGACGACGCGCAGCCACCAGTCCCTGTGGAAGAAGAAGAGCAACCCGAGCCCGACGAGGAGGACGCCGCTGACCGCCTGGAGATAGAAGTAGCGGTCGCGCACCCAGCGGAGCGCGCCCATCGCCCGCGTGAACGCGATCGCCACGAGCAGGAAAGCGATCGCGAGACCGGCCGAGTAGACGAGCAGCAACAGCGAGCCCTGGAGGATGGTTCCGCGCTGGCTCGCGAGCGCGAGCGCTCCGGCGAGGATCGGGCCGATGCAGGGCGCAGCGCAGACGGCAAAAGCTGCGCCGAGGAAGACCGTGCCGCGCTTGCGAGCGCTCGAGACGAGCCCCGGCGCGACGAGCCGCTCGGGGATCGGCAGGAGGCCCGTGAAGGCGAGCCCGAACACGACCAGGATCAGGCCGGCCAGCTCCGACCGTCGCGGCGGTGCGAGCACGCCGCTGATCGCCGCCGCCCCCGCTCCGAGCGCAACGAAGACGATCGTGAAGCCGAGGATGAACGGGATGCTCGCCAGCACGACGCGCCGGGCCACTCCCCGCTCTCCCAGCCGGCTGGCCTCGACAGCCGACACCGCTGACAGGTAGCCCGGCACGAGCGGGAGCACGCAGGGCGTGATCACCGAGATCAGCCCGAAAAGGAACGCCAGCGGCAGCTTTCCGGCCATCTAGATGGGTGATGCCACGAGATCGCCGGCCTCGGGGCGCGAGCTGGTCGCTCTGGGTCGCGGCGGCGGCACGCCGGCGATGCTCGAAGCATCGGTGGCGGCCCGGCGACGCGAAGCGGACACCTTGCGGAGGCCGGCTGTGCCGGCATCCGGAAGGGGTTCGCGGCCCAGACACGCCAGATCGCGCAACCGAACGCGTGAGATCGGGGCATCAACCATCTAGCCCTCGAACCGAGCCAGTTCCTCGTCGACCCGGCGGTCGAGCGCGGCATCGAGCGAAAGGCCCGCGAGCACCGGCGCAGGCTCGCGCGCGCGGCTCCAGCGCCGCGCCAGCACGCCGAGCACCACCGCCCCGCCCAGGATCCCGGCGATCGGCAGGAGCCACGCGAGCAGGTCGAAGCCCGACTTCGGCGGCTCGGCCAGGATCGCCGGCCCGTAGCTCGCGACGAGCGTGCTCTTGATCCGCTCCTCGCTCCACCCGAGTGCGATCCAGTGGACGATCAACTGCTTGATCCTCGTGGCGGCGGGCGAGGCGGACTGGTCGAGCGGCGTCTTGCAGACGGGGCACATGACCTCGCCCTCGAGCTTCGCGAGCGACGGCTTCGTCGCTGAGGCGGCTGCCCCGGCCAGCGTCAGTGCGAGCATCAGGACGGCGACCGCCCTCACGCCGTCAGCGCCTTGCGAACGTTCGTGTCGAACGTGGAGCGTGTCACCGGACCGGCGATGTAGTGGACGACCTTCCCGAGGGCGTCGATGAAGAACGTCTCCGGGTAGCCGGTGACCCCGTAGCGGTCCTTGACCGAGCCCGGTCCGTCGTGAACCAGCGGATACGTGACTCCATAATGGGCGGCGAAGGCCTTCCCGTCCCCGGTGAAGTCCTCCGAGTCGACACCGAGCACGACGACGCCGCGGTCACGCCAGCGCTGCCAGCCGGACTCCAGGATCGCCGCCTCCTGCTTGCACGGGATGCACCACGAGGCCCAGAAGTTGAGCACGACCACCTTGCCGCGCAGCGAGGCGAGCGAGACCTGCCCCGACCCCTCGAGCCGCGAGAGCCGGAAGGAGGGCGCCGTGCCCGCCGGCCGGCCGGGGCTGCCGTGGACGACCCGCCAGACGAGCAGCGAGAGCAGTCCGAGGACGAGAGCGAGCGCGAGCGCCTGCGCCCCGAACTTCAGGCGGCCGGCGGTCATCTCAGGCCGAGACGATGAAGACCTGCGTCCCGATGTCCACGTGGGCGAACAGCCACTCGGCGTCGGGGATCAGCATGCGGATGCAACCGTGCGAGGCGGAGTACCCGATCGAGCCGGAGTCGGGCGTGCCGTGGATCCCAACGCCCGGTGCCGAAAGGCCCATCCAGCGGGTACCGAGCGGGTTGCCGGGCCCAGGCGGGATCGGCTTCGCGCCGACGGCCCAGGGGGAGGCCGGCGGGTACCACCACGGGTTCTCCCACTTCACGACGATCGAGAAGTGGCCGAGCGGCGTCGGGTAGATCGCCTGGCCCGTGGCGACGCCGAGCGTCCGCCACAGCGTCGAGCCCTTGTAGAGGTAGAGGCGGTTCGAGTTGCGGTGGATGACGATCACCGCTCCGAAGTTCACGTCGCTGACCGTCGGCTGGATGAACGTCAGCGCCAGGCGGAGCGGAGTCCGGCGGCCGGCCATCAGCGCCTTGACGAGCGTCGTGACGGTCGCCTTCAGGTCGAGGTGACGGCCGACCACGCTCGGGGTCAGCACAGGCTTCAGGCTCCGCAGGAAGACCCGAGCGTCGACCGGCTGGCGCTCGAAACGCTGGGAGAGCGAAGCCACGTAGGCGCGCGTCACGTCGGCGTGGACGACCACGTGGACGCGCAGGTCGGCTCCGGGCGACGAATGCAGCGCCTTCGCGACCGCGTTCTGCACGTAGGCGACGACGCCGAGCTTGCTCGGCGAGACCTCCAGCCGCAGCTTGCCGACGAGCAGCGTCAGCGGCGAGGCGTAGGCCTCGTGCACAGCTTCGTAAGCGACGGTCGGCCTCAGACCGCCGACGTGGACGCCGCCGACCTTCACGCCGAGCGGCAGGCGGGCGACCGGCTTCGGTTGTGGCTTCGGCTTGGCAGGCGCGGTCGCGGTGGTGGTCGCGGTTGTCGCCGTCGTCGGCGCGGCGGTCGTCGCGGTGGTTGCCGTCGCGGTCGTGTCCGTCGAGGTCGACGCCGTCGTCGCGAGCGGGCCTGTCCCCGCGAGCACGCCCGCAGCCAGGACGCCGCCTGCCGCGAGCGCGAGCACAGCCATCGTGAGAGCGAGCCGCTTCAGCACGGGCGGGATTCTAGCCTGAGAACAGGTCGGGATCATTCGTCACGACCGCGTCGACGCCCGCGCGCAGCATCCGCTTCAGATCCGAGCGGCTGTCGACCGTCCACGCGACGACCGGCGCGCCCACCGCATGGCAGCGGTTCACGGTCGCCCGCGAGACCACGAAGTGGTGCAGGACGGCGATGCCCGCATCCGCGCGCTGGAGCAGCTGCGCGATGCGCAGCGGTAGCGTCCGCCGCAACCCGACGAGCGCCGCCAGCACGACCGGCGCCAGGACGCGCCTGCCTGAGGCGCCCCGCCGGTCGAAGGGATACGTCAACCCCCGGCCGAGCGCCGGCTCGAGCTCGCCGATCGTCCACAGGCTCTGCGCGTGGACGGTGCTGACGAATGAACGCTCGACGAGCCCGTGCGCGCGCACCGCGTCGACCACTCCGCGCTCGTAGCCGTGCCCTTTCAGGTCGATGTGCAGGCCGAGACCTGGCGCTCGCTCGGCGAAGAAGGCCAGCGCCTCGTCGAGGGTCGGCAATGCCGGAGCAACGCGGCGCAACGCTGCCAGTGTCTGCTGCCGCACTGCCCCGGCGGCGGCTCCGTGGCTGACCTCGAGCAGGTCGTCCGAGTGGGCCAACACGAGCGTGCCGTCGTGGAGGTCGAGGACGTCGAACTCGATCGCGTCGACGCCCGCGGCGAGCGCGACCTCGAACGACTCGAGCGTGTTCTCCGGAGCGCGCGCCGCTGCGCCTTTGTGCCCGATCCGCAGGACGCCGCCGTCGGCACGGCGGATCAAACGGCGAGCCGCCGGACGACGACCGCCGCGCAGTCGTCGGTGAGCACGCCGCCTCCGAAGCGCCGGCAGTCGGCCAGCACCGCACGGGCCAGCTCTGCCGGGGGCAGGGCCCTCCTCTCGACGAGCAGCCGGTCGAGCCGCTCGACGCCGTAGAGCTCGCCGTCGCGACGGGCCTCGACGACGCCGTCCGTGTACAGCACGACAGTCGTGCCCGGCGCGAACGGCAGCCGCACCTCCTCGTAGGTCTGGCTCGGCTCGATCCCGAGCGCGAGCCCCCGAGCAGGCACGGGCTCCATGGCGCCGTCCGGCAGGAGCAGGCGCGGCGGCGGGTGTCCTGCGGACGCGCACGCGAGCTCGCCCGCCTCCGCGTCGATCGTCAGGTACAGCATCGTCACGAACTTCCCGGCCGCAACCTCGCCGCAGACGACCTCGTTCGCCGCGGCGAGCAGGTCGCCCGGCTCGGGATGCTCACGCGCGAGCGAGCGGAAGACGAACTTGGCCATCGCCATGTCTGCCGCCGCGTCGATCCCGTGCCCCGTCACGTCGCCGAGCACGACCGCGAGCCGTGACTCGCCGAGCAGCAGGTAGTCGTAAAGATCACCGCCGACGTCGAGGCGCGCCGACGACTCGTATGCCTCACCGAGCTCGAGCCCCGGCACGTCGGGATGCGCACGCGGAAGCAGCGAGCTCTGGATCGAGTCGGCGAACTGCTTCTGCTGCTGGTAGAGCCGGGCGTTGTCGATCGCGAGCGCCGCCTGGGCGGCAACCGACATCGCGGTCTCCGCGGTCTCGGCCGTGATCGGGCGCGCCGGATCGAGCGAGAGGATCGTCAACGACGCGAGCAGGTTGTTCGGCGTCGCGATCGGGAGCACGACGGCCGTCGAGCCCTTCTCGAGGAATGGCACGAGCAGCTCGTGCGACCCGGCGAGCTCCCTGGCGTTCGTCGGGTCGAGCCGGAACGGCACGCCGCGACGCAGCAACCGCCGGACGACCGGCGTGGTGGCCGGCTCGGGCCGCTCGAAGATCGACCGAACCGCCTGGTCGAGCCGCGGGTTGGCGACGTGGATCGCCTCGGCCACGAGGGACTCTCCGCGCTCGTCGAGCGTCCGGATCACCGCGGCGTCCACTTCGAGCAGCTCGACGATCGTCCGAGCCACCGCGTCCAGGGTCATCTCGAGCGAGAGCTCCTCGAGCTCCTCCTCGACGAAGGAGCGCGAGATCTCGTAGAGGGCGCCGAGCCGGCGCGACGTGAGCCGCTCCGCGGTGAGCGCGTCCTCCAGCTCCATCCCGAGCTGCTTCGTGTGCTCGTGGAGGCGCGCGTTCTCGACGGCGACCGCGAGCTGGCCGGCGAGCGCCTGCAGGAGGTCGGCCTCGCCCTCGGTCAGCGAGCGACCCCGTTGGGGGTACACGGCGAACAGGCCGATCAGGTCGTCGTGCGCGAGCAGCGGCACGGCGTGTACGGCTTCGATTCCGGTCTCGGTGAGGGCGCCCCGGACCTGCGTGAGCCTCGGTTCCTCCAGCGCGCCCGCGAAGGCGACCTGGCCACGCGCGCGAAACGGTCCCAGCGCGAGCTCGAGCAGATGCTCCGCGACCTCGGCGTGTGCGCCGACGAGGTTCTTCTCGGCGGCGACCGCCAGCCGCCCCTCCTCGCGGAGATAGACGGCGAGCTGCTCGACGCCGAGCAGGGCGGCGACCCGATCGATCGCGGTCTCCAGCGTGTGCGACAGCGAGAGCTGGGCGATCGCCTGGCCCACGACGGCGAGCAGGGCACGCGTGCGCTCGAGCTCGTGTGCGAGCTCCCGCGTGCGCTCACCCGTCCGGAGCACCTCGCCGGCACGCCGCCCGAAGCCGGCCAGCGCATGCAGCTCGGTGTCGCTCAGTGCCCGCTCCAGGTCGAAGGAGAGCTGAAGCGCGCCGCTCGCTGGCCGGCCGAGCGGCAGGGTCGCGGTCAGCTCCCCGGTGCGCGGCCCCTCCTCGAGCACGACGGGGTCGCGCGACTCGAGTGCGCGTGCCGCCGCCGCCGCGAGCAGCTCCAGGTGCTCTCCTCCCTCGACGCCGTCGGTGGCGGCGACGAGCACAGGACCGGCTCCCTCGACGCGCCAGATCAGGCAGGAGCGCGCCCCAGCCGCCTGCGCCGCGAGACGAGCGATCAGCTCTGGGGCCTGCCCGTCGGCCGCGCCGGCCGTCAGGCCCTCCGCCGCGAGTGCGAGCGCCTGCTCGGGCGGCAGGGCAGTCGCACCGTCGCGTCCGGCGTGCACCGCGAAAGTCA
Organism: Gaiellales bacterium; assembly: GCA_038213135.1. Classification (GTDB taxonomy): domain Bacteria; phylum Actinomycetota; class Thermoleophilia; order Gaiellales; family Gaiellaceae; genus JBBQTQ01. Next base: position 17,332 of record JBBQTQ010000023.1, on the reverse strand, counting down.
GTGCGGCCTCGTCGGCGGCCAGCCGGGCGAGTACTCGCTCGCCCTCGACGAAGGCGCCGGCTCCCCGCAGAAGCTCGAGGCTGCCGACCACCCGCTCAGCCAGCAGGACAGGCAGCTGGAGCACCGCCCGCGCGCCCGCTCGAACCGCGATCCGCGCCACCGCGGCCGGCAGCGCGTCGAGCGTGTCGACCTCCTCTGCCGAGAGCTCCTCGAGCAGGAACCGGGTGCCTTCGATCTCGGGGCTGATCGCCGGCGAGCCGCCGGCGACGACGCGTGCAACCAGCGTGCCGTCCGCGCCGAGGACACGGACGACGACGAGATCGGCACCCGTCGTCGCGAGCGCCGTGGCCGCGACGGCCGTCAGCGCCTCGGTGAGGCTGCCGTGGGTGGCCGCGCGCGGCCTGGCGCGGCCGAGTGCGGCCAGCGCCCGCTCGGCTACCTGCGCGTCGCCCATCGCCTCGCCAGTATGGCGTAGAGGTTTGCTTGCAGGGAATTCGCCTAGACTTGCCCCGGATGGCTGAGCCGGCCCGGACGCCACCAGAGCTCGCGGAGCTCGAGGAGCCCCCGGTCTTCGACCGCCGGGCGATCGATCGCGCCTACCACCTCCACCGCGCGCGCCGACATGCCCGGGTCGAGCGCAAGCGCGAGAGCCGCCTCGCCCGCTACCGCTTCTGGCTCGTCCTCGGAGCCCTCTTCCTCGCCTCGCTGGTCGTGATCGTGACCGTCTGGGGCGAGATCAAGAAGCTCTTCGGGCTCTAGGAAGCTTCCAGGCCCGCGGCGAAGGCGTCCCAGGCGGGCCGCTCCCACGAGTGGCCGCCGCACATCGGACACGGCGGCAGCTGCCTGGAGATAATCACGCCATAGCCGCACTCGGAGCACTGGAACTCGCCCCTCGTCGTCGACCCACTCGGCCAGAAAGCCACGTACCCATCAGCGTGGGCGACCTCGTTCGCAACCTCCACTTCGACCCCCCTCTGTGCCACCAGCTCGACCAATGCTCTTAACAATGCCCATACTTCTGCGAGTGGAAACCCCCGACTTCTTCGACGAGGAGCTCGACGAGGAGCAGCAGCCGCCGGCGCGACCGGCGCCGCCGCCTCGTCCGCAGCCGCTGCCTCGCCCCGGCGGCGGCCTCTGGGCGCTCGGCGGACGGGTCAGCTGGGTCGCCGGGCTCCTGCTCGCGCTCTCGTCGTTCATGGGCTGGTACGCGGGGACATCGCTCGAAGGGCCGACGCTGTCGGTAATCGGCTGGCACACGGGAGCGATCGGGAAGCTCGTCTTCTTCGTCGGGCTGGCGGTGATCGCGCTCGCGCTGTTGCAGGAGGTCGGAATCGAGCTGCCGCCCAGCATCCCCGAGAGCCTGGTGGTCGTTGCGCTCGGCGCGCTCGGGACGATCTTCGTGCTCGTCCGGCTGATCTCGATCCCGGACACCTTCGCGGGCACCGCCGGCCGCGGCATCGGGATCTGGATCAGCCTGCTGGCGGCGCTGGCCGTGATCGCCGGCGGACTCTTGAAAGCAGCAGAAGAGCTGTAGCGACCGCGGCGCCGAGCAGCGCGCCGGCGATCACGTCCAGCGGGTAGTGGACGCCGTTGTAGACGCGCGAGTACGCGATCGCCGCTGCCAGCAGCAGGGCCGGGACCGCGAGTCTGGGGAAGCGCCAGGCCAGCACGGTCGCGCAGGCGAAGCTCGTCGCGGCGTGGCCCGACGGGAACGACGCGCCGTGGGGCACGGCGATCAGCGGCTGGAATGTGGGCCTGTGCCGGCCGACCGCGGCCTTCAGTCCGAACGACAGGAGGTCGGCGAGCACGTCAGCGGCGGCGACGAGCACGAACACGTCGAGCCGCCGCACGAGCAGCGCCGCCACCACCACGATCCCGATCCAGATCGCCCCTTGCGAGCCGATCGTCGAGAGCGCCTTCGCCACCGGGTCGAGCCAGCCGACGCGGTGCTCGACGACCCACCGCTCGGCCTGTCGGTCCCAGGCGATCAGACGGGTAGCAGCTGCTTCGTCGAGTCGATCAGCTGCTGGGGGTCGAACGGCTTGCCGATGAAGCCGCTGATTCCCTCTGCACGGTCGGCGGCTGCACCTTCCACCTGCCCGCTGAACATGATCACGGGGATCGTGCCGATCGAGTGCCGCTCGTGCACGCGCCGGAGCATCTCCCAGCCGTCGACCTGCGGCATCATCACGTCGAGCAGGATCAGGTCGGGCGCCTCCTCGTCGAGCGCCGAGAGGCCCTCGTCAGCGCTGCCGGCCTCACGCACCGTGTAGCCCTCGAGCTCGAGGTTCACGCGAACGTATTCGCGCAGCTGTGCGTCGTCGTCGACGATCAGCACGAGCGGGCCGCGCCGCTGGGTGCCCTGGCCGGAGCGCTCGAGGAACGAGTCGAGATCGCGGCGCCTGTACCGGCGATGACCGCCGGGGGTGTAGAAAGTCGGCACCCGCCCGAGGTCCGACCACTTGCGAATCGTGCTCTGGGCAACGCCCAGGTACTTCGCGGCCTGCCCGAGCGTCAGCCAGTCCGGCTCGTTGCCCGGAGCCCGCCTCTCCACCCGGCCGCGATCGAATGCCATCGCCTGAATCTAGCCAAACTTTGCGTTTTCTGCGGTCCGGCTAGGGCTTGGTGACGGTAACAGTCGTCGCCTGCGGTGTCAGCGGCAGCGGCCTCAGCGTGCGGACGAGGGTCTGCGTCGAGCCGGGACGCGGGTTGTCGTGGAGGGCCTCGCCGAGTGCGATCCCCGCAGCGAAGACCGCGGCGACGATCGCAAACCTGAGCAGCCAGCGCAGAACTGTGCCGAGCCGCCGCTGCCTGCGACGACGGTCGCGATCACGAACTGGAGGGCGGCCTGCCGCGTCAGTCACGGCTCGTAGTCCCGAGCGGCGCGCGCGAAGAGGTGGAACGCGGCGTCCGTGGCGACGGTCACCGAGCGCGGCCACTCCCGACCCGGCGCTCGGGTCTCGATCGCGTCACTTGCCCAGCGCTCGGCCCCCTCGTAGACCTCCGCCAGCCGGCGCAGCTCGAAACGCCCGCCGACGCGGCGGCGCAGCTCCTCGTGCAGCACGTCGACCTGCCCGAGCAGCTCGCGGTAGCCGCTCTCGTCACCCGAGCGTGATTGCAGACGGCGGTAGCCCTCCTCCCACTGCTGACGCGCGAGCTCGACGTTGGCCGGCACGCGGGCGATGCTAGTGCGCCGTCCAGTGATGCTGTCGAGCTTCTGGGGCGGCGCACCACTCAGGCGTGCAGCACTCCGGCGGCCAGCGGGGCTCGACCTCGGCCAGGATCGCCTCGCCGAGGAGATAGCCGGGCCGGGCAAGGGCGTACGCGGCGTGCGCGTGCAGGCACTTGAGCTGCTCCGGATGCGCGGAGCCTCCGATCCCGAGCTCGAGCGAGGCGCCTCCGTCGGGACCGTCCTGGCCCGCGGCCAGCTCGTGCCGGAGCTCCCGCTGTTCCCCGGTGGCGTCGTTCAGGCTCGACCGGAGAGCCGGTTCGACCCGTACCCGTGCGCTCCAGCGCTCGACGCCGCCCGCGGCCTCCAACCGCGCGATCGCCGCGACCAGGTGCCGGCACGTCAGGTAGTACGTCGTCGGGAACGGCTCACCGCCAGTGTCGTACGGCGATTGCTCCGTGACCGCAGGACGACCGAACGGGCAACGGACGGCGACGCGGCGAAAGGCTCGCGGCGGGCGGCCTAGCTGACGCTCGACAACGTCGCGATCGTCCATGCGGCGATCGTAGATAGAACATCCGCCCAACAAGGTGGTGTGAGGGACAGGCCTCGAGAGGCCTGTCCCTCGGTCTCAGCTGACCTAGCGCGGATGCGTGTGGAGCCAGGCCTTGATGCCCTTGACGATGAAGAGACGCTCGCCGGGCTTCACGAGGCCGAGTCGCCGTGCCTCCTGAACGAGGTCCACGCCGCCGGCGGTCGCGGTCGCAGCGACGCGGCGCTCGAGCGAGCTCTTCTGCGCGGTCAGCTGCCGGACCTCGGCGGTGCGCTCGGCCAGCGTGTGCCGGGTCGTCAGGTATGCCCGCACGGGCCGGTAGTAGAGAAGCCCGATCAGGCAAGCGCCGCCGACGAGCAGCAGACGTGCGAGCCGTCCGGCGCGCGAGCCGCGAGGCAAGCGCTTGCGAGCTTTGCGAGGGCCGGGCAAGGACATTGGCATTCGCGCTGCCCGTCGGCCTTCCTGCTCTACCGATGTGGGTCAGCTGAGACCGAGGGACAGGCCTCTCGAGGCCTGTCCCTCACACCACGTTGTGGGTTAGGCGACGTCGACCTTGATCACATTCGTCGAGCCGGGGATGTTCACCGAGGTGCCGGCGGTGATCACCACGCGATCTCCTGCCTGGACGAAGCCGGATTCGCGCGCAGCGGTGATCGAGCGCGCCCAGAGATCCTCGACGTCGGCGCACTCGGGAAAGGTCATCGGCGTCACGCCCCACTCCAGCGCCATCTGCTGCGCCGCGTACTCGTGGTGGGTCAGTCCGAGGATCGGGCGCCGCGGCCGCAGCCGCGCGACCGCGGACGCCGTCCGGCCGCTGTAGGTCGGAACGAGGATCGCGCGCGCGCCGAGCGCCTCGGCCAGATCGCAAGCCACGTTGGACATCGCCTGGCCGACCGTCGGATTCTCCCCGGGCTCCGGGGTCTGGTGCCGGTAGCCGAGGCTCGGCTCGACCGCGCGGGCGATCTTGTCCATATAGGCGACCGATTCGACGGGGTACTCGCCCACCGCGGTCTCGCCGGAGAGCATCAGCGCCGACGAACCGTCGAGCACGGCATTCGCGACGTCGCTCGCCTCGGCTCGAGTCGGGTCCGCGTGGTGGATCATCGACTCGAGCATCTGCGTGGCCGTGATCACGGGCTTCCCGTGCTCGAGCGAGGTGAGGATGATCCGCTTCTGGAGCAGCGGCACGGAGGCGGGACCGATCTCGACGCCGAGATCGCCGCGCGCGACCATCACCGCGTCGGAGAGCTCCACGATCTCGTCGAGCGCGTCCACGGCCTCGGCCTTCTCGATCTTCGCGATCACCTGCGCGGTCGAGCCGGCCGCCTCGATCAGTTCGCGCAATTCGGCGACGTCGGCCGCGGAGCGCACGAACGAGAGGGCGACGAAGTCGACCCCGAGCTCGAGCGCAAAGGCGAGATCGTCTCGATCCTTCGAAGTCAGTGACGGGATCGGCACCGGGATACCCGGCAGGTTGACGCCCTTGTGCGAGCTGACTTCTCCCCCGACGAGCACGGTGCACGTCGCCCTCCGCCTGTCGACGGAGTCGACGCGCAGCCGGACGAGGCCGTCGTCGATCAGGATGTCGTGGCCGGGCTCGAGCACATCGCCGATGACGGCAGGGCTCACGGGCAGCTCGGCATCGTGCGAGCGGCGCTCGCCGGTCACGACTACGACCTGGTCGCGCTCGAGCACGATCGGCTTCGTCAGGTCGCCGATCCGCAACTTGGGCCCCTGGAGGTCGGCGATCAGCGCCAGTGGCCGGCCGAGCTCGGCCTGAACCTCACGTACCACGCGCGCACGCTCGGCGTGGTCCTTCGGCGTCCCGTGCGAGAAATTGAGGCGCGCAGCGTCCATGCCGGCCTCGACGAGCGCCGCCACCTGCTCGCGCGTGGACGACGCGGGACCGATCGTGACGACGATCTTCGTTCGGCGAGCGGGCGGCCCAATCACGGAATGAGCGTACTCAGCCTCCCTACGGGCGAGATCGCGGGAAGGCCTCCCAACCCGGGTAGACGGCACGCTCGCCGAGCTCCTCCTCGATCCTGAGGAGCTGGTTGTACTTGGCGACGCGATCGGTGCGCGCGGGGGCGCCGGTCTTGATCTGCCCGGTGCCGAGCGCGACAGCGAGGTCGGCGATCGTCACGTCCTCGGTCTCGCCGGAGCGGTGCGACATGACCGCGCTGTACCCGTTGAGCTGCGCGAGCCGAACGGCCTCGATAGTCTCCGTCAGCGTCCCGATCTGGTTCACCTTCACGAGGATCGAGTTGCCGACGCCGCGGTCGATCCCCTCCTGGAGTCGCGCCGGGTTGGTGACGAAGAGATCGTCGCCGACGAGCTGGACGCGCTCGCCGAGCTCGCCCGTCAGCTTCGCCCAGGCGTCCCAGTCGTCCTCGGCCAGCCCGTCCTCGATCGAGACGATCGGATAGCGGTCGAGCAGCCCGTGCCAAAAGGCGGGCATCTCGTCCGAGCCGAGGTCGCGACCCTCGAAGCGATACCGCCCGTCGCGGTAGACCTCGCTCGTCGCCGGGTCGAGCGCGATCGCGACGGAGTCGCGGTGCCCCGCCAGCTCGGCCGCCTCGAGGATCGCCTCGATCGCCGCCTCGCTCGAGGGCAGGTCCGGGGCAAAGCCGCCCTCGTCGCCGACCCCGGTCGCAAGTCCCCGCCCGGAGAGCACCTTCTTCAGGGCGTGGTAGACCTCGGCCCCGATTCGCAGAGCTTCGGCGAAGGTCGGCGCGCCGGCCGGGACGACCATGAACTCCTGGAGGTCGATCGAGTTGGCCGCGTGGGCGCCTCCGTTGATCACGTTCAGCATCGGCACCGGCAGGACGTTCGAGTCCGTCCTCAGGTAGCGGTAGAGGGGCTGGCCTGCGTCGACGGCAGCGGCCTTCGCGACGGCGAGCGAGGCGCCGAGGATGGCGTTCGCCCCGAGGCGACCCTTGTTCGGCGTGCCATCGAGCTCGATCAGCGCGCCGTCGACCAGCGCCTGCTCGCGGGCGTCGCGGCCGCGCAGCGCAGCCGCAATCTCGCCGCGCACGTTCGCCACCGCGGTCATGACACCCTTGCCGCCGTAGGCCGGGCCGCCGTCGCGCAGCTCGACCGCTTCGTGCTCTCCCGTGGAAGCTCCCGAGGGAACCGCGGCCCGGCCGAGCGCACCGGATTCCAGGCGCACCTCGACCTCGACAGTCGGGTTGCCTCGCGAGTCGAGGATCTGGCGAGCGTCCACCTCCGCGATCGCAGTGCTCACTCGGCCTCCTTTGCCCTGTCGAAGTAGCCGTCCTGCTCGCTGAGCGCCAGCGAGGCGAAGTCCTTCCCCTCGGCGGACGCGAGCTCGGCAGCGTGCTCCACACGCGAGACGAATCGCCGGGACGCGGCGCGCAGCGCCAGCTCGGGGTCGACCTGCAGCTTCCGGGCGACGTTCACCGCGGCGAAGAGCACGTCCCCGAGTTCGTCGAACGCACGCTCCGGGATCGCTTCCCGCAGCTCGACGATCTCGTCGTCCAGATCACGAATCGCCCCTTCGAGGTCCGGGTACTCGAAGCCGAGCGCCGCCGCGCGGACGCCGACCTTGCGGGCGTGGAGCAGCGCCGGCAGTGTGTCGGCCACTCCGCGGAAGATCCCGGAATCGGCCGTAGGCCGCTCCTCCCCGATCTTGATCCGCTCCCAGTTCTCGCGGACGCGGCCCGAGGTCTCGGCCTCGACGTCGCCGAAGACGTGCGGGTGCCGGCGCACGAGCTTCTCGTGGATCGCCACAGCGACCTGCTCGAGATCCCCGTCGCCCTGCTCCTCGAGCAGGAGCGCGAGGAAGTAGACCTGGTAGAGGAGGTCGCCGAGCTCGTCGACGAGCTTCGCGGGGTCGTCGCCGAGCGCGGCGTCCGCCACCTCGTAGGCCTCTTCGACGGTGTGCGGGACGATCGAGCGGGCGGTCTGCTCGCGATCCCAGGGGCAGTCCTGGCGGAGCCGTTTGGCGAGGGAGTCGAGCTCGAGCAGAGCCTGCTCGAGGGACAAATCAGCCGGTGGTCGAGGTCGCCGTGGTGCTCGTGGCGGTCGTCGCGGGCGGCTCGTAGCCGACGGCGTACTTGACCTTCGTCGCGTACTCCTTCTTGACGCCGTCGACCCACGTCGTCATCGCGGCGCTCTTGTCCTGCTGGAGGAGCTGCTGCTTGATCGCCGCGGACACCTGCTTGAACGGCGTCATCTTGCTCGGCTTGATGTCCGAGAGCGCCTGGATCACGTGCCAGCCGTACTGCGTCTTGACCGGCTTCGAGATCTCGTTCGTCTTCAGCGAAAAGGCGACCTTGTCGAACTGCGGCACCGTCTGGCCTTTCGAGATCGTCAGCTTGCCGCCCGTCGACTTCGAGCCCGGATCCTGGGAGTACTTCTTGGCAAGAGCGGCAAAGGTCGCGCCCTTGTTCTTGACGAGCTCCGCATAGACCGTGTCTGCGAGCGTCTTCTGGCTCGTCTTGAACAGGATGTGGCGCACGTCGCGGCTCTCCGGCTGCGTGTACTGGGAGGTGTGCGTCTGGTAGTACGCGTTCGCCTCCTTGTCGGTGACCGTCACCTTGTCGGTCACCTTCTTGAAGAGCCCTTCCGAGACGAGCTGCGCCTTGATGTCGTCGAGCACCTGCGTCTCGCTCAGTCCCTGCTGCTTGAGCTGGGCCTGGTAGCGCTTCTCGTCGCCGCCGAAGTACTGCTTCTTGATCTGCTTGAGCCGGTCCTGGATCTGCGTGTCGGCGACCGAGACCCCGAGCTGCTGCGCCTTCTGCGCAAACTCGGCGCGCTGCACGAGGAACTGGACCGCCTGGCCCTGCAGCGTCTTGTACTCGGGCGTGCCCGCCTTCGGGAAGGCGCGGTGCTGCAACTTGTAGCTGCGCTGCGCCTGGCCCAGCAGCGTGTCGAACTGCGCGAGCATGATCCCCTCGCTGCCGACGAGTGCCACGTCGCCGTTCGGGACGGAGCCGTTGTTGCCGCCGCCGCCGCTCTTTCCACCGCCACCGCAGCCCGCGGCGAGCAACACGCCGAGCGCGAGCAGAGGAAGGAGAAGTGCAGTGCGACGTTTCACGTTCAGGAGGCGCCGAATCAGGCTGCTCGACGCGCCTCCAACATAGCATCGACAAGCTCCAGCGCCCCCTTGAACTCGTCCCGGCGCAGCGACAGCTCGCGCTGCGCGCTCTGGTAAACGGCGGTGTCGAGCCGCTGCCGGAGGTCGCGCAGCTCGCTCGAGCCGAGCACGAGCGGCCCGATCGTCACCCGGCCGCCGCGGTAGACGAGATAGTCCGCGCCGAGCTGGGCGAGCTTCAGCTTCGCCTCCTGGATCGCGAACAGATTCTCGACCGGCTCGGGCACGTCGCCGTAGCGGTCCTCGACCGACGCGCGCAACTCGCGCAGCTCGTCCTCGGAGTCGCTCAGCGCGAGCCGGCGGTGGAGGTCGATCTTCAGCGCCTCGGAGCCGATGTAGCTCGCGGGCACGTAGGCGTCGACGCGCGCGTCCACACGGATCGGCCTCGTCGCGGCGCGCCGCTGGCCCGAGAGCTCGGCGACCGCCTCGTTCAGCAGCTCGACGTAGAGCTCGAAGCCGAGCGCGGCGACGTGACCCGACTGCTCTGCTCCGAGCAGGTCGCCGGCGCCGCGGATCTCGAGGTCGCGCATCGCAATCGCGAAGCCGGCACCGAGCTCCGTGTGGTCGGCCAGCGTCGAGAGCCGGGCGCGTGCCTCGCCCGACAGCTCGCTCGCCGCGGGATAGAAGAGGTAGGCGTGCGCGATCACGTCCGAACGGCCGACCCGCCCGCGGATCTGGTAGAGCTGGGCGAGCCCGAGCGCGTCGGCGCGCTCCACGATCAGCGTGTTCGCCTGCGGGATGTCGAGGCCGGACTCGATGATCGTCGTCGAGACGAGCACGTCCCCGTCGCCGCTCAGAAACTCCATCATCCGCTCCTCCAGCTGGTGCTCGCGCATCTGCCCGTGCGCCATGAGGATCCGCAGCTCGGGAGAGAGCTCCTGCAGCTTGCGGGTCGCCTCCTCGATAGTCTCGACACGGTTGTGGAGGTAGAAGGACTGCCCGCCGCGGGCCTTCTCGCGGTCGAGCGCCTGCTTGATCAGCTCCTCGTCGTACTCGCCGACGTACGTGCGGATCGGGCGGCGGCCCTCGGGCGGGGTCTCGATCACCGAGATGTCGCGGAGGCCGGAGAGCGACATGTGCAGCGTGCGCGGGATCGGCGTCGCCGTCAGCGCGAGCACGTCGACCTCGAGCCTGAGCTGGCGCAGCAGCTCTTTCTGCTGGACGCCGAAGCGCTGCTCCTCGTCGACGATCACGAGGCCGAGGTTCTTCGGGATCACGTCCCGCGAGAGGGCGCGGTGCGTCCCGATCAGGACGTCGACCTTCCCCTCGGCGAAGTCACGCAAAACTGCCTTCACCTCGGCCGGCCTACGAAAACGCGAGATCATCTCGACCCGGACGGGGAAGTCGCGATAGCGGTCGCGGAAGGTGTTCCAGTGCTGCTGGGCGAGAATCGTGGTCGGCACGAGCATCAGCGTCTGGCGGCCGTTGACGGCCACGGCGAACGCCGCTCGCACGGCGACCTCGGTCTTGCCGAAGCCGACATCGCCGCAGACGAGGCGGTCCATGGGGCGGCTCGCCTCGAGGTCTTCCTTGACCGCCTCGATCGCGCGCTGCTGGTCCTCGGTCTCGCGGTAGGGGAACTCGGCCTCGAGCCGCTCGAGCCAGTCGCTCGAGAGGTCGAAGGCGATCCCCGGCGCCTGCTGGCGGCGCGCGTAGAGCGCGAGCAACTCGCCGGCGAGCTCACGGACTGCTCCGCGGACGCGGCTCTTGAGGGTCTCCCAGGCCTTGCCCCCGAGCTTCGAGAGCGCGGGCGACTTCGCGTCCGCGCCGATGTAGCGCGAGACCTTGCCGATCTGCTCGTGCGGGACGTAGAGGCGGTCGTCGCCGCGGAACGCGAGGAAGAGGTAGTCACGCGTGACGCTCGCCACCTCCTTCGTCTCGAAGCCGAGCAGCTTGCCGACACCGTGGTCCTCGTGGACGACGTAGTCGCCGGTGCGCAGGTCGGCGAACGACTGGAGGGCTCGGCCGATGCGCGCGTCGTGACGCGGCGCGCGCTTGCGGAAGACCTGCGTGTCGGGGAGGAGCGCGAGGCCGAGGTCGCGCCAGACGAACCCGCGCCGCGCCGGGGAGAGCGCGAACAGCAACTCCGGCTCGGCCGGCAGCTTGTCCGCTTGCTCGTAGATCGTCGCCTCGACCTTGCGAAGCAGGCTCTTCGTGCGCAATGCGTCGCCTCGGTGCGGGAAGGCGACGATCACGCGGTTGCCGCTCCGGACGAGGCTCTGCAGCTCGTTCTCGGCCTCGGCGAGGCCGCGGGCGGCGAGCGCGGGCCGCTGCGCCTCGAAGGCGAACGGCTGGCCCGCTGGCAGAGGATCGAGCTCGGCGGCGCCCTTGAACGTGAGCCGCTCTCCGGGAAAGCCTTCCTCCCACGCCTCGCGCACCTCGTCGGGACGGAAGACGAGATCGGCGGGTCTGCCGAGCGGGGGCACGAGGTCGCGCGGGATCGGGATCGGCTCGTCCTCGTCGCGAAGGGTCGGCTCGCTCAGGTCGAGCCGGCGTTCGGCGGCGGGATAGACGGTGGCACGGTCGACCGGGTGAAGAGCGCGCTGGGTGAACGGCGAGAAGGCGCGGATCGCCTCGATCTCGTCGCCGAAGAACTCGACGCGCAGCGGTTCGCGGCCGGTCGTGGGAAAGACATCGACAAGGCCCCCGCGCACCGCGAAGTGGCCTCGCTCCTCGACCCGGTCGACGCGCTCGTAGCCGGCGAGGGCGAGCGCCTCGGCGACGGCGTCGATTCCGGGCTCCTCGCCGACCGCGAGCCGGATCGGCTCGGGACGCGCTGCCTCGGGTGGCATGCGCTCGGCAAGCGCAGCCGCGGACGCGCAGACGAGGCCGTCGGCGGCGATCACCTCGAGCGCGCGCGCGCGCTCGCCGACGAGATGGGGCGGCGGATCGAGGCCCGACCCCCAATGCACACCGCGGCTCGGAAGCAGGGCGGTCTCCTCCTCGCCGAGGAACCAGCCGACGGCCTCCGCCGCGTCGCGGGCGTCCCCGTCGTCCGGGAAGAGGCAGACGAGGGAGCGCTCCAGCCGCAGGTGGAGCGCCGCCAGCACGAGCGGCAGCGCCGGCTCCGAGACGCGAGCGCGCGCCGGCAGCGCCTCGGCAAACGCCGCGAGGCGGTCGTGGGCGGCAAGCTCGGCCGCCAGCGGATAGAGCGCAGGACGGTCCACGGCGAAAGGCGGAACGAGGCGTTCCGCCGCCGTCATCGTATCGGCGGGGAACCTCGCGAGAGACTCAATTCGTCATGCGTGCGAAGTGCAAAAGGACGAGCCAGCGGAGGGCTCGGCCCTCCGCGATGGCCGTTAACGGGGGGCCACCTTGGATACCCGTCGCACTTCAGCGTAACGTCGAAACCGTCACGTGTCAGTGACGGGACTGTGCCGAAAGCGTGTCAGTTGAAGCGCTGCTGCGCGGTCTCGAGACCCTCGGTGGCGAGCGACTCCACCGCGTCCGCGGCTCGCGCGATCAGCGCGTCGACGTCGGTCTCCCGCTCGAACGGCGCCAGGACGTAGTCGGCCACCGAGCGCCGGTCGCCACGCCCCGGCCGGCCGACGCCAATGCGTAGGCGCAGGAACTCCGGCGTGCCGAGCGCTTGCGCGATCGAGCGGAGGCCGTTGTGGCCCGCAAGCCCGCCCCCGAGCCGCGCCTGTAAGCGCCCCTCCTCGAGATCGACCTCGTCGTGAGCGACCAGCACGGTCTCGGGCGCCGCTTTGAAGAACCGCGCCGCAGCCGCGATCGAGCGGCCGGAGTCGTTCATGTACGTCTCCGGCTTCAGCAGCCCGACACGCCGCCCGTCGATCCGGACCTCCGCTAGCCGTCCCGAGAACTTCGAGCGGAACGAGCCGCCGTGGCGTCGCGCGAGCTCGTCGACGACAAGCCAGCCGGCGTTGTGGCGAGTGCGCTCGTACTCGCGCCCGGGATTGCCGAGGCCGGCGACGAGCAGATCGAGCGTCGAGGCCGCCTCGCCCCGACGGAGCAGGCGCACCTAGCCCTCGGTGCTGCCAGACTCGCCCGCGGCGTCGGCCTCGGGTTCACCAGACGCCTCCGCGGCGCCCTCCGGTGCTTCCTCGCCCTCGGGCACCTCGGCGCCCTCTTCGGCCTCCGCTCCCTCCTCGGCCTCGGGCTCGACCACACGGGTCGGTAGGCCGACGGATGCGAGCACGCTCTCGGGATCGTCGAGCAGCGTGACCCCTTCAGGAACCTGGAGGTCACTGACGCGCAATGAGTTGCCGATCTCGAGGTCGCTGACGTCGAGCTCGAGCCGATCCGGAATCTCCATCGGCAGCGCCTCGACGTTCACCTCGCGCGTCACCTGCGAAAGCACGCCACCCTCCTTGACGCCAACGGACTCGCCGGTGAGCTCGACGGTGACCTGCGCCTGGATCGGCTGGTCGAGTCGCACCTCCTGCAGATCGAAATGGGAGATCCGGCCGCGCAGCGGATCCTGCTGGTAGTCCTTGAGGATCGATGCATGCGTCGAGCTCTGCCCTTCGAGCACGACGTCGAGGATCGTGTGCAGGCCGTGGCTACCGGAGAGGACGCGCCTCAGCTCCCGCTCGGGAACGCTGATCGCGTGCGGCTTGTTGCCGCGGCCGTAGAGGACGCCCGGGATCAGCCCTTGCTTGCGCAGGCGCTGCGATTCGCGCGATCCGAGCTTCTCGCGCGGCTGTACTTCCAGCTTGATCCGGTCGCCGGCCACGGCGGGGAAGTGTAGCGGAGCCCTATTTCGTCGCCTGCGCGCACACGTGCGCGGGCGACGCCAGGCATGGGCGCGTCGAGTGCGAGATCGAGATCTCGTAGAAGACGAGCCCGAGCACGACGACCGTCAAGGTCCAGACGATGGGGCGCCTCACCCCGTGAGCATGCCCTAGTCGGGGCGCGCCCAGGCGAGCGAACCGTCAGCCGTCGACGAGCAGGCCTTCCAGGGGGCCGAGCAGCCGCCGTGCGCGACGTGAAACGTGCGGCAGCCGGACGAGCCGATGGGTGAGGGGAGACTCGGCCTCGAGCCGGGCGAGCTGCTCCTCGGCGAGCGGCCTCCAGAGACTGTCGATGACCTGCGCCGGGTCGCCGTCGACATCGTCGCGCTCGAGGTGCTCCGTCCAGAGGCGGAGACGAGTGGAACGCGCGAGCGCGGGGTCGTGGCTGACGATGTTCATCTCGGTGTCGTTGAAGAGCGAGTGCTCGTTCAGGTTCGCGGAGCCGAGCGTCAGCCAGCGGTCGTCGACGATGCCGATCTTCGCGTGCACGTAGACCGGACGGTCGCCGCCGCGCTGGTAGACGCAGCAGGCGAGGAAGCGGCCGGCACCGCCGTCGGCTTCGGCGAGCACGCCGAGCTGGCCGCGCGTGTCGTCCTGCCCGCTGTTCGCCTTGGTGGGCAGCACGGCCAGCAGGCGGAAGTCGTCCCGCGGCGGCCGGCGCAGCTTCTCCGCGAGGATCGCGACGATCTCGGGCGACCAGAGGAACTGGTTCTCGAGGTAGATCAGCCGCTGGGCGGAGCGGAGTGCGCGGACGTAGCTCTCGAGGATGCGAAAGTCACCGCGCGGGAGGGCGTCGTAGACGTGCTCGGGCACGGTGCGGACGACCTGCAGCTCGACGTCGCCCGCCGTCGCTGCGGGAGCAGGCTGGGGGAGCGTCTCGCCGGTGACCTCGTGCCAGCGCAACCGGTAGTGGTCGGCGACGTCGGTCACGGCCGGACCCTCGACCCGCACCGCTGCGTCGTGCCAGCCGACGCCCGGACGTGCCTCGTGGCCGCTGTCGTCGTACCGGTCGCCAGAGTAGGCGGTCAGGTCGATGCCGCCGACGAAGCCAACCCGGCCGTCGACGATCACGAGCTTCTCGTGATGGCAGTGCAGCGGGCGCTCGAGGCTGTCGAGCGCAAACCGGACCTGCGTGCCGCGCGTCATCCGCTCGCAGACCTGCCGTCCCTGCGATCGATCGGGGTGGAAGAGCGGCAGAGGCGAACCGGCCCACATGAGGACGCGCACGTCGACGCGGCGAGCGAGGTCGGCGAGAAACTCGGCGAGCGCCGGACCGTGGGGCCCCATCCGGAACTCTGGCGAGAAGTACCAGCCTGCGAGCCAGACGTGCGACTCCGCTCCGAGCATCGCCTCCACCATCGCGGGAAGCGCCGCCGCCCCGTCGACCAGCACCTCCACGGCATTCCCCTGCCGCGGGGGTGGCTCGCCGGCCGCCCAACCGCCTGCGGGGGCATCGAGGGCGCCGAGACGACCGATCCGCGCGAGCCGGCGCCGGTGGTGGTTGACGACGAGCCGCTCGAGGGCGTCGCCGAGCGCAGCGTCGATCCCGTCGAGACCGACCGTACGCCCGCCTAGAAGAGCTGGTTCTCGCCGCCGAAGATCGCCGACACCGAGTCGTCGGCGAACACGTTCATGATCGTCTCCGCCAGCAGCCCCGCGATCGGCAGCACCGTCATGTTGTCTGGTCGGTTGAGCGGGTCGATCGGCACCGTGTCGGTAACGACGATTCCCGCGAGGTTGGCTTCCGCAAACCGGGCGAGCGAGTTGCCCGCGAAGAGGCCGTGCGTCGCGAACACCCAAACGTCCGTGGCACCGCGCTCGCGCAGCGCGTCAGCGCCGGCGAGCAGGGTGCCGCCGGTGGTGATGATGTCGTCGCCGACGAGCGCGACCCTGTCGCGGACGCGCCCGGTGATCTCGGTGATCGCCACGACGTCGCGCGCAGGGCGGGTCTTGTGCATGAGCGCGAACTCCGCCTGGATCATCTCCGCGAAGCGAACGGCAACTCGCGCGCGGCCCGCATCAGGCGCCACCGAGACGACACCTTCGCCCGTCAGCCCGAGATCGCGGAAGTGCCGCGCGAAGAGCGGCAGGGCGGTCATGTGGTCGACCGGGATCGTGAAGAACCCCTGGATCTGACCGGCGTGCAGGTCCATCGTCAGCACCCGGTCGGCGCCGGCGAGCTGGAGCATGTCCGCGACCAATCGCCCGGAGATCGGCTCGCGCGGCTTTGCCTTGCGGTCCTGGCGCGAGTAGGAGAACCAGGGGATGACCGCGGTGATCCGCTTCGCGGAGGCGAGCTTCGCCGCCTGGATCATCAGCAGCAGCTCCATCAGGTTTCGGTCGACGGGCTCGCAGCCGGTCTGGACGACGAAAAGGTCGGTGCCACGGATCGACTCGTGGTAGCGGCAGTACGTCTCCCCGTTGGCGAAGGTCTCGTGTTCGACGTCACCGAGCTCGACGCCGAGCTGCTCCGCGATCCGCTGCGCCAGCTCGGGGTGCGAGCGACCGGCGAAGACCATCAGCCGCTTTTGCGGGCCGCGCTCGAGCCAGTGGCCGGGCTTCAACTCGGGACGCTCGACCACATCGGCGATCCCGGGCAGCGGTGCAAGCTCAGTCGTCGCGCTTTCCACCTGCGTAGCCTTCCTTGTTGACCTGCCGGGCGCGGGCGATCGCAAGCGCGTCGGCCGGGACGTCGTCCGTGATGACCGATCCCGCCGCAGTCCAAGCACCCTCGCCAACCGTGACCGGAGCAATGAACGCATTCTGGACACCGGTCTTGACGTTGCGGCCGATCGTCGTCCGTCCCTTCCCTCGTCCGGGCTCGTGCGGGAAGTTGGCCATGATGTTGCCGGCGGCGATGTTCGTGTCCTCACCGACATCGGCGTCGCCGACGTACGAGAGGTGCGGCACCTTCGTCCGCTCTCCGATCCGAGAGTTCTTGATCTCCACGAATGTCCCCGCCTTCGCGCCGGCTTCGAGAACCGTGCCGGGGCGAAGGTAACAGAAGGGCCCGATCGTCGCGTCCGGGCCGATGGTCGCATCGATCGCGACGACGTGCGGGCCGACCTCGGCGCCGGTGGCAACGGTCGTCCTGCCGCGCAGGACGGTGAACGGATGCACGACGGTGTCCGGCTCGAGCGAGACGCCGCAGTCGATCCAGGTGCTCGCCGGATCGACGATCGTGACGCCGGCCAGCATGTGAGCTTCATTAACGCGGTCGCGGAGCTCGGCCGCCGCGAGTGCGAGCTCGGCGCGGTTGTTGATTCCGAGCGGCGCGAGCGGATCCGGGCAGACGTGCGCAGCGACACGACCGCCCGCCTCGCGGATGTGGGCGATCGTGTCCGTCAGGTACAGCTCGCCCTGCGCGTTGTGCGGATCGAGGCGCTCGAGCGCCGGCCAGAGCGCGCTCGTCTCGAAGACGTAGATCGAGGAGTTCAGCTCGCGGATCGCGCGCTGCTCGGGAGTCGCATCACGCTCCTCGACGATCCCCTCGACGGCTCCGTCGCCGCCGCGGACGATCCGGCCGTACGGGAGCCCGTCGGCCTCGAGGGTGAGGATCGTGACCGCGGCTCCCGCGCGATCGTGCTCGTCGACGAGCGCGCGGAGGAAGTCGGCGCCGAGCAGCGGTGCCGCCGCGTCGAGCACCAGGAGCCGGCCGTCGAACCCGGCCAGCGTCTCGCGGGCGGTCCCGACGGCGTCGCCGGTTCCCCTGGCCTCGGCCTGGACGGCGACTGTGA
>JBBQTQ010000022.1:0-34163 GCA_038213135.1 Gaiellales bacterium | reverse complement strand
CTCGACTCGATGGAGCTCGAGCGGGAGCGCGGGATCACGATCAAGGCGCAGGCAGTGCGGGTCATCTGGAAGGGCCACCAGCTGAACCTGATCGACACGCCTGGGCACGTGGACTTCACCTACGAGGTCTCGCGCTCGCTGCAGGCCTGCGAAGGCGCGCTGCTCGTCGTCGATGCGGCGCAGGGCATCGAGGCGCAGACGCTCGCCAACGCGTACCTCGCGATCGAGAACGACCTCGAGATCGTGCCGGTCGTGAACAAGATCGACCTGCCGCAGGCCGACCCGGACGCGGTTGCCGCCGAGGTGGCGGACCTCGTCGGCGAGGACCCTGCGCGCGTCGTCCGGATCTCGGCCAAGACCGGCGCAGGCGTCGCCGACGTTCTCGACGCGGTGGTCGAGCGGATCCCCGCTCCCACCGGTGACGCGGGCGCGCCAACGCGTGCGCTGATCTTCGACTCCTCGTACGACCAGTATCGCGGCGTCGTCGCATTCGTTCGCGTCGTCGACGGGTCGTTCCGGCGTCGTGAGCCGCTGCGTGCCATGGCCGCTGGCACCCGCTTCGAGGCCGAGGAGCTCGGCTTCTTCTCGCCGACGATGCGCCCGGTCGAGCGACTCGAAGCCGGTGAGGTCGGCTACGTGATCACCGGCCTGAAGGACGTCAGCCGCCTGCGAGTCGGCGACACCCTGACGACCGAGGCGCGGCCCGCCTCAGAGGCGCTACCTGGCTACAAGGATGTCAAGCCGATGGTCTTCGCCGGGCTCTTCCCGACCGACTCGGACACCTATCCGGAGCTGCGGGACGCACTCGAGCGCCTCAAGCTGAACGACGCGGCGCTCTTCTACGAGCCCGAGACGAGCCAGGCGCTCGGCTTCGGCTTCCGCTGCGGGTTCCTCGGACTGCTGCACATGGAGATCGTCCGCGAGCGGCTCGAGCGCGAGTTCGACCTCGACCTGCTCGTGACCGCGCCGAACGTGGCCTACCAGGTCGAGACGCGCGTGGGGGAGAAGGTCGAGTTGCACAACCCGTCCGAGATGCCGCGCGAGCTCGAGTCGGTGGAAGAGCCGTACGTGAAGGCCTCGATCATCGTCCCGAAGGACTACGTCGGGCAGGTGATGGAGCTCAACAACGAGCGTCGCGGACAGTTCGACCACATGGAGTACCTCTCCGAGCAGCGCGTGCTGCTCTCGTACGAGCTGCCGCTCGCGGAGATCGTCCTCGACTACTACGACCAGCTGAAGTCGCGCACGCGGGGGTACGCGAGCTTCGACTACGACTTCGCTGGCTTCCGCCAGGGCGAGCTCGTTCGCGTGGACATCCTGATCGGCGGCGAGTCCGTCGACGCGCTGTCGCTGATCGCGCATCGCGACGCGGCCTACGGCCGTGGGCGCGCGCTCGTCGACCGGCTGAAGCTCGAGATCCCGCGTCAGATGTTCGACGTCGCGATCCAGGCGGCGATCGGCGCACGCGTGATCGCCCGCGAGACGGTCAAGGCGAAGCGCAAGGACGTGCTCGCCAAGTGCTACGGCGGCGACATCTCGCGCAAGCGGAAGCTGCTCGAGAAGCAGAAGGCCGGCAAGAAGCGGATGAAGCAGGTCGGTGCAGTCGAGGTCCCGCAGGAGGCGTTCCTCGCCGTGCTGAATCTCGAGAGCAGCCAGAAGTGAGCGGCAACGCCCGTCATCTCTACGTCCATCTGCCGTTCTGCGCGCATCGATGCGGCTACTGCGACTTCGTGACGGTCGTCGGACGGGGTGGCCAGCACGAGGCCTACGTCGACGCACTGCTCGCCGAGCTGGAGCTGGAGCGCGGCTCGCTCGCGACCGAGCTCGATTCGGTTTTCCTGGGGGGCGGGACGCCGACGTTCACCGCACCGGCGGCGCTCGGGCGCCTGTTGGGGGCGCTACCGCCCGCGAAAGAGGTGACGGTCGAGGCGAACCCGGAGACCGTGACGCCCGACGTGGCGGCGCTTCTGCGGGCGGCGGGGATCAACCGGGTCTCGCTCGGCGCCCAGAGCTTCCAGCCGGACCTGCTCGCGACGCTCGAGCGTGGCGCGGGCTCGGACTCCGTCCGTCGCGCCTTCTACCATCTGCGTGATGCCGGATTTGACAACATCTCGCTCGATCTCATCTACGGGATTCCCGGTCAGAGCGCCTCCGACCTAAGCGCCGACCTCGCCGAGGCGCTCGCGCTCGGGCCGGAGCATCTCTCCTGTTACGAGCTGGAGGCGAAGCCGGGCACTCGCTTCACGCACGCGTATGGAGCCGAGCTCGAGCATCAGGCCGAGGCGATGGAGGGCTACTTCGAGCAGGTTGTCGAGACGCTGACCGCGGCCGGGTATCGCTGGTACGAGACGGCCAACTTCTGTCGCGAGTCCGCCGACGGCCGCGACCTGCGGGCGCAGCACAACCTCGGCTACTGGCTCGGGCGGGACTACCTCGGCCTCGGGATCGGCGCGGTATCGACAATCGACGGAGTTCGCGCGCGGAACGCGCCACGGCTCGTGGCGTACCTGGCCGCGCTCGGCTCGGGCGAGCCACCGCCGCGTGAGCTCGAGCCGCTCGACGATGACGTGCGCGGCCGGGAGCGCGTCATGCTCGGGCTGCGGCTGGACGAGCCGCTCGCGCTCGCGGGCCTCGAGCGGACAGTGGACGCCGGTTCGCTCGCCAAGCTGGAAGGCCTCGGCCTCGCGGAACGGCGCTCAGGCGGAGCGATCGCGCTCACGCACTGGGGCCGCTTCCTGGGCGGGGCCGTGACCGCCGAGCTCCTTGCCTAAACTGGCTCAATAGAGCCATGGAAGCCGCACAGATCGACCTCACCGAGCGCCAGCGCGAGATCCTTCGTCGCGTCGTCGAGGACTACGTCGAAACCGGCCAGCCGGTCGGTTCCAAGCACCTCGTCGAGCGCGCTGGGCTCGGGCTCGCCCCGTCGACGGTCCGCAGCGAGCTCGCCGAGCTCGAAAACCGCGGCCTGCTGACTCACCCGCACACCTCGGCCGGCCGTGTCCCCACCGAGCGCGGCTACCGCTACTACGCGGATCGCCTTCTGGAGCGGCTCGAGCCGCGGCCCTCGACCTTCCCCTTCGACTTGAGCGCCGCACGGAGCGAGGTCGAATCCGCTCTGCAGGCGACGACCGAGATGCTCTCCCAAGTGACGCGTCTCCTGGCGCTCGTCTCCGCGCCGCCCCTACAAGCGGCCACGGTGCGGCACGTCGAAGTGCTCCTGCTGCAGCCGCGCGCGGTGATGGTGGTGCTGATCACCTCCGCCGGCGGGGTGACGAAGCGCGCCTTCGCCTTCGACGACCCGATCGACCCTGGTCTCGCGAACTGGGCGGGCCAGTATCTGAACGACCAGCTGACCGGGCTCCAGCTCGGTACGCGCCGCCTGCAACAGAGGCTCGAGGACCCCAGTCTCGGGGTGAGGGAGCGGGAGTTCCTGCGCGTGCTGCGTCCGGCCTTCACGGATCCCGCGCCCGGTGGGGAGCAGCGTCTCTTCGTCGGCGGCGCGGCGGGCATGCTCGACGACGTGCGCGAGCACGAGCTTCGCGCGTACCGCGGCCTCCTCGAGCTGCTCGAGCAGCGTCGCGCGCTCCTCGACGTGCTGGCCGAGTCGCTCGACCCGCGCGGGCCCTTCATCCGCGTCGGCCCCGAGCTCGGACATCCCGCACTGCACGACCTGGCGCTTGTCGGCGCGGCGTACGGGTTGTCGACGCGCACGCTCGGAGCGGTGACGCTGATCGGCCCCGTGCGGATGGACTATGAGAAGGCCGTCCGTTCCGTCCGTTCGGCCGCATCCGAGCTCTCGCGCTTCTCGGAAGAGCTCTTCGGCGACAACTGATGGCGAGTACCCGACGCGACTACTACGAGCTGCTCGGCGTGCCGCGCGGCGCGGACGAGCAGGAGATCAAGAAAGCCTTCCGCGCCCTCGCGCGAGAGCTGCATCCGGACGTCTCCGAGGAGCCCGACGCCGAGTCGCGCTTCCGGGAGGTCGTGGAGGCGTACGAGGTACTCTCGAACTCCGAGCGCCGCCAGCTCTACGACCGCTTCGGGCACGAGGGCCTCCGCCGGGGCGGCTGGGCGCCGAGCTTCGACTTCGGGAACATCACCGATCTCTTCTCCGCCTTCTTCGGCGACGATCTGCTCGGCGGCCGCGTGCGCCGCACCCGCGGAGCCGACGTGCTCGCGGAGGTCGAGATCGAGCTCGTGGAGGCCGCAAGCGGCGTGACGCGGCAGGTGCCCTACGAGGCTGCCGTGCCTTGCTCCACCTGCCGCGCCACTGGCGCCAAACCGGGCACCGCCCCCGAGATCTGCCAGACGTGCGCCGGGAACGGCCGTGTCCAGCAGGTGTCCCGCTCGATCCTGGGCGAGTTCGTTCGTGCCTCTGCGTGCCCCGCCTGTCGCGGCGAGGGCCAGGTGATCGCCGATCCCTGCCCCGACTGCCGAGGCGCGGGTCGCGTGCTGGAGGAGCGCACGCTCGAGGTGAAGATCCCCGAGGGAATCCACGACGGACAACGCATCCGCCTCAGCGGAGAGGGACACGCGGGCATCGGTGGCCCGGACGGAGACGTCTACGTACTTGTCCGCGTGAAGGACGATCCGCGCTTCGTGCGCGAGGGCAACGACATCTTCTCGACGGTCGATCTGACGATGACCGAGGCTGCGCTCGGGACGACGATCTCCGTGCCGACCCTAGAGGGCGAAGCCGAGCTCGAGTTCGAGCCGGGCACGCAGCCGGGTGAGGTCCGTGTTCTCCGCGGGCGCGGCATGCCGGTGCTGCAGGGCTTCGGCCGCGGCGATCAGCGCGTGCTGGTGAGCGTGGGTATCCCGCACCAGCTGACGGCCGAGCAGCGGCGCGTGCTCGAGGAGTTCCAGCGCTCCGAGGTGGAATCGACCTATCGCGCAGACGAAGGGTTCTTCGAGAAGCTCAAGAGCGCGTTCCGCTGAGCGGCCTTCGCCGAGTCTCGGTGACCGTTCCCGACCGCCGCAGTGAGGAGGCGCGCGCGGTCATGCTCGAGCTCTTCCCGGAGGGCTTCGAGGAGGTTGACGGTGTCGACGGCCTCGAGTTGGCTGCCTACACGGACTCCGCCGGGGAAGAGCGACTCTGGCAGGCCTTCGGCGGGGCGCGGTCCGCGGACGTGGAGAGCGGCTGGGAGGAGCGCTGGCGCAGCTTCCACAAGCCCGTGCAGATCGGTCCGCTCTGGATCGGCCCGCCCTGGGAAACGCCGCCGGCTGCGGCGCTGGCCGTCGTGATCGAGCCCGGCCGGGCCTTCGGAACGGGGGCGCATCCGACAACGCGGCTCTCGCTCGAGCTACTGCTCGAACTGGACCGGGGCAGCCTCCTCGACGTCGGTTGCGGCTCCGGGGTGCTCGCGATCGCCGCCGCGAAGCTCGGTTTCGAGCCCGTCCAGGGAATCGACGTCGACGCCGCTGCGGTGGAGGTGGCGCGCGCCAATGCGGCGGCGAACGACGTAGCGGTGGCCTTCGCCGAGGCCGACGCGCTGACCGCCGGCCTGCCTGCGGCGGAGACCGTCGTCGCGAACATCGCGCTCGCCGCCGTCGAGCGGCTGGGCGGCCGGGTCGACGCCGATCGCATCGTCACCTCCGGCTACCTCGTCTCGGAGCGGCCACGGCTGAACGGGCTCGCCCATGTCCGCCGCGCTGAGGCCGAAGGCTGGGCGGCGGATGTGTTCCTGCGTCAGTAAGGTCCGCGCGGATGACGACGTTTTCGGTTCAGTTCCTGGGCTGCAAGGTCTCGTACGTCGACGCGCAGGCGGTCCGGGAGCGGCTGCTCGCGGACGGCCACACCGAGGCCGCCGGCGCCGACGTTGCGGTCGTGAACACGTGCTGCGTCACCCATGAAGCGGTCCGGAAGTCGAGACACGCGGCCTCGCGCGCCGCACGCAGTCACCGCCGCGTCTACGTCACGGGGTGTGGCGCGAACCTCGCTGGGGACGCGTTCGCAGGGCTCCCGGAGAACGTCCTCGTGTTGGCCGGGCGCGGCGAAGAAACGCCGGCGGCGGTCGCCGGCGACGTCGGCGCGATCGCGTGCGTGCAGGCCGAGTCGCGGCTCGAGCGCGTCCGTGCGTTCGTCAAGGTGCAGGACGGCTGCAGCTTCTCGTGCAACTTCTGCGTGATTCCGCTCGTCCGCGGGCGATCGCGAAGCCGTGGTGCGGCCGCGGTGCTCGACGAGGCGCGCCGCCGCGTCGCGCAAGGGCACCGAGAGATCGTCCTGACCGGCATCAATCTCGGCTGCTACCGGGACCGCGAGGCGGGCGTCGACCTGCCCCGACTCGTGCGCGAGGTCGGTTCGGTACCCGGTCTGGTTCGGCTCCGGCTCTCGTCGATCGAGGTGAACCACTTGAACGAGAGGCTCGTCGCGGCTCTTCGCGACACGGCGACCGTGGCGCGGCATCTGCACGTGCCGCTCCAGTCCGGCGACGATTCCGTGCTGCGCGCGATGGCACGCCGCTACAAGGCCTCGACGTACGTGAGCCGGCTCGAGCTGGTGCGGGACTTCAACGTCACGAGCGACGTGATCGTCGGCTTCCCGACCGAGGACGAGACCGCGTTCCGCAACACGCTGCGCGTCGTCGAAGCCGCAGGACTGACCCGCGTGCATGTCTTTCCGTACTCGCCTCGTCCGGGAACGACGACGGCCACGGCGGATCCGGTTCCGGCGTCGGTGAAGCGCGACCGGAGCGCACGGTTGCGGGCGCTCTCCCGCGCCGCGTGCGTGCGGCACTGGCAGGGAAAGCACGAGGATGTTGTGCTCGTCGACCGCCCCGGACGCGGGTACGGAGAGGACTACTCGCCGTGGCTCGTGGACGAGCCTGTGGGCTCGCTCGTGCGCGTGCGGGCGCGTGGCGTCACGGAGGAGGGGATCCTCGCTGCCTGAGTGCATCTTCTGCGAGATCGCGCGCGGCGAGGCCGACGGCAAGATCGTCAACCGAGCAGACGGCTTCCTCGCCTTCGAGGACATCGCTCCGAAGGCCGACACGCACGTGCTCGTAATCCCGGAAAGGCACGTCGACACGTTCAGGGAGATCGGTGCGTTCGGTGCAGACGAGTCGAAGCGGATGCTCGAGTTCGTCGCCGACACGGCTCGTGCAGTCGGGCTCGACGAATACCGCGTGATGGTCTTCGTCGGCGCGGGCGCCGGACAGACCGTGTTCCACCTTCACTGGCACATCCTTGGTGGGAACATGCGCGGGATGCCAGGATGACGCTCATCGAGCAGATCGAAGAGCAGTTGACCGCGGCGATGAAGGGCCGCGACGCGGATCGTCGGGACACGTTGCGCCTGATTCTCTCGTCGCTGCGTTCGGCCGAGAAGGAGCTGCAGCGTCCGCTGCATCCCGACGAGGAGCTTCAGGTTCTGCAGCGCGAGCGGAAGCGGCGGCAGGAAGCGATCGAGCAGTTTCGCGCCGGCGGGCGTGACGACCGGGCGCAGAACGAAGAGCGGGAGCTGGAGGTGCTCGAGGAGTTCATGCCCGAGCCGCTCTCCGAGGACGAGCTCGAGCAGATCGTCGACGACGCGATCGCCGAGAACGGGGCGACGAGCCTCCGCGACCTCGGGCGCGTGATGGCCGACGTGATGCCGCAGGTCGCGGGTCGCGCGGACGGATCAGCCGTCAGCCAGCTCGTGCGCGAGAAACTCGCGTGAGGGCGGTGCTCGCGGTGCTCGCACTGGCGGCCGCGGGCATCGCGTCGCCGGCCGGCTCGGCGGGTACGTTCCCGGGCCGCGTTTGCGCGGCGGTCGCCGCGCACGCCTATGGCGACGGCTCGTACCGGTACGCGGTGCGCGTGGAGAGCGGCAACGTCTCGTGTGCGTCGGCGCGCGCGGTTGCGAAGGCGTTCATCGAGCGCTCCGCCAACCCGCACGGCTGGGCGTGCTTTCGAGGTCATCAAGGGCAACAGTGGGCGGCGGCGTGCTCCGCGACCAGCGGCGCCTTCCGCGGCTCGGTCGTCCGCGCCTACCTGCTCGGCAAGGTCTGATCCGGACTTGTCCGTTTCGGCGGGCGTAGGTGTCCCTGGCCTCCTCCCCGCTGCGAGCGTAGCGTTGAAAAACGCGCGTGTCTGTGCCGGAACGGTGTCGGATTCCGCTTGCCGTAAAGGGCCCGACCTACACTGAGCGGCGTGCAGGAAGTCCTCTCAGTTCCCAATGAGGTCGCGGCGGAGTTGGCCGGCGTCGGCGACGGCGTGCTCAATGCGCTGCGCGACCGGCTGCACTGCACCATCATGCTCCGTGGCAACCGGTTGACGCTCGAGGGCGAGGAGCGGAACGTCGCCGAGGCACGCGCTGTCGTCGACGAGCTCGTCGAGCTCGTGGAAGGCGGCCACGACATCGGTCCGAGCACCGTCGACGCCGTGCTCGGCGCGCTCGACCAAGCAGAGGACATTCGCGAGGTCTTCGACGACGTCGTCTGGCGGCATCGCGGCAAGAAGATCGCGCCGAAGACGGTGACGCAGAAGCAGTATGTCGACGCGATCCGTAACCAGACGATCACCTTCGCGATCGGCCCTGCAGGGACGGGCAAGACATATCTCGCGATGGCCCTGGCGGTCCGTGCGCTCGCCGAGCGCGAGGTGGGGCGCATCATCCTGACGCGGCCCGCCGTCGAGGCCGGCGAACGGCTCGGCTTCCTTCCGGGCGACATGCTCGCGAAGGTCGACCCGTACCTGCGCCCCCTTTACGACGCCCTCTACGACATGCTCGACGCCGACCGCCTGACGGCGTACATGGAGAAGGGAACGATCGAGGTGGCGCCGCTCGCGTTCATGCGCGGCCGCACTCTCAACGACTCGTTCATCATCCTCGACGAGGCGCAGAACACGACACCCGAGCAGATGCAGATGTTCCTGACGCGTCTTGGGTTCGGCTCGAAGGTCGTCGTAACCGGTGACGTGACGCAGATCGACCTCGCCCGCGACCAGGCGTCCGGCCTGATCCAGGTGCAGGACATCCTCGGGTCGCTCGACGGCGTCGCGTTCATCGGCTTCACGCACAAGGACGTCGTCCGCCACAAGCTCGTCCAGCGCATCGTCGAGGCGTATCGCGAGCACGCCGAGAGCACCGGCACCCAGCGCCGCAAGTAGCCGTGGTCGAGATCGAGGTCGCCAACCGCAGCGGCGTCCAGGTCGACGAGCGAGGCGCGATCGAGCTGGCGCGACGAGTGCTCGCCGCGGAAGGGATCGAGGACGGCGAGCTCGGGATCGCGTTCGTGGGCCCCGACGAGATCCGTGTCTTGAAGCGCGATCATCTGGGCATCGACGAGGCGACCGACGTCCTCTCGTTTCCGATTGACGGGCGAGAGGGGCTTCCGGACGGAGTTCCGCGTCAGCTCGGCGATGCCATCCTCTGCCCGCAGGTGACCGGCGAGGCGTGGGCGGGGCCGCTCGTGCACGGGCTCCTGCATCTGCTCGGCTACGAGCACGGCGCCGAGATGGAGCAACGCGAGGAGACCTACGCATGAGCGCCCGGCGGCCGCCCTCGATCCTGCACAGCTTCAACTACGCGATCGAGGGCGTGATCCACGTCCTGCGGACCCACCGCAACATGCGGATCCACTTCGTCGTCGCGATCGCCGTCCTGGTCGCGGCGCTGTGGGTCGGCGTCAACCGGGTCGAGCTGATCACGCTGATTCTCGCGATCGCGTTCGTGCTGATTGCCGAGATGGTTAACTCGGCGATCGAGGCGGCAATCGATGTCGCGACAACCTCGTTCGACCCCCTCGCGAAGCTCGCGAAGGACGTCGCCGCCGGCGCCGTCCTGATCGCCGCGGTGACGGCTGTCGCGGTCGGCTATCTCGTCTTCTCGCACGAGCTCGGCTCCTCCGGGACGAAGGTGCTCGACCGCCTGCGTGACGCGCCTGCGGAGGTCACGATCGGCGCGCTGTTCCTCACCATCCTCTTCGTGATTGCGCTCAAGGCCTACACCGGGCGCGGCCGGCCGCTGCGGGGCGGCCTGCCCTCGGGTCATGCAGCGCTCGCCTTCGCGGGCTGGATGGCAGTCACCTACATTCTCGGTCCCACCGAGCACCGATTCCTCGTCTCGGTGATCATGTTGATCATGGCTCTGCTCGTCGCCCACACTCGCGTTGAATCCGGCGTCCACTCGGCGCTCGAAGTCGCCTTTGGCGGCTTGCTCGGAGCGCTCACGACCTTGCTCGTCTTCCAACTCTTCTTTTGACCGAGCCAGACAGAGAGCTCTACGAGCGTGCCGTCGCCATTGCCGAACGGGCGTACGCGCCGTACTCCAACTTCCTCGTCGGAGCCGTCCTGCGAACCCGGGACGGGCGCATCTTCGAGGGCGTCAACGTCGAGAACGCCGCGTACCCGCTCGGCGTTTGCGCCGAGAAGTCGGCGCTGACGACCGCCGTCACGGAAGGCGTGCGACCCGGCGAGATCGAGGCGCTCGGTGTCACCGCCTCACCCTGCGGCGGCTGCCGCCAGTGGCTCGTCGAGTTCGGAATCGACCGGATCACCTACAAGGGCACTGACGGCGAGGTGAAGACGGTCACGCCGGCCCAGCTCCTGCCGGACACGTTCATCCTGTGAGGAGCGGCTTCGTGGCGGTCGCCGGCCGCCCGAACGTCGGCAAGTCGTCCCTCGTCAACGCACTCTGCGGCGGCAAGGTCGCGATCGTCTCCGACAAGCCCCAGACGACCCGGCGTCGCATCTTCGGAATCGCCAACGGCGACGACTGGCAGCTCGTGCTCCTCGACTTGCCGGGGTTCCAGCGCCCGCAGGATGCGCTGACCGAGCGGATGCAGCGGACTGTCGACAAGAGCTTCGAGGAGATCGACGCCGTCGTGTTCGTGGTCGACGCCCGCGAGCGGATCGGCTCGGGCGATCGCTTCATCGCGAAGCGGGTCTTCGCGCTCGGCGTGCCCGTGGTGATCGTGGTGAACAAGGTTGACCGGCTCAAGGGTGGTCACATCGCCTCGCAGATGGCGACCGCGGCCCGACTCGGCGACTTTCACGCGCTTCATCCCGTCAGCGCGAAGACGGGCGACGGCGTAGCCGAGCTCCGCGACGAGCTGGTGGCGCTCCTGCCGGACGGGCCGGCGCACTTTTCGCGTGAAGAGCGGACGGACCTTGCGGTCGATGTCCAGGTGGCCGAGCTGATCCGCGAGAAGGCGCTCGAGCTCACTCGCGAAGAGGTGCCACACGCGATCTCGGTCGAGGTGGAGGAGATCGGGGAAACGGTCGTCCGCGCCATCGTCAACGTCGAGACCCAGTCCCAGAAGCAGATCGTGGTCGGCCAGGGCGGTGGCGTGGTCAAGAAGATCGGCATGCGCGCGCGGCCCGAGATCGAGGCGCTGCTCGGCCGGGAGATCTTCCTCGAGCTGCAGGTGAAGGTGCGCGAGCGCTGGCGGCGCGACGAGACGATGCTCGAACGCCTGGGCCTGTAGCCGTTCAGGTACACGCGTCTAGCTCGGGAAACCCACCTCCCTCCCCGTTGGCGATGAGCCTACCGCCGAAAAACGCACAGGTGGGTGACGCAAAAGTGCCGAAGGTGTGCCGGTCGCCGCTCATGTCCGCGGGATCAGACATCCCCGACACACGAGGCTGTCATACCGGGGAAAGAGCACGCTGCCTCCACCTGCTCCACGGCAGCCGGAATGGGTAGCTGACTCGGGCAGGGCTACACTCCGGCGCATGGCGCAAGCACCGGCGCTACCGGCGGGTTTCGAGCTGCCGCTCGAGCCGCGTCTCCCGCGGATCGGCTCGATCGACGCCGTCGCGCTTGAGGCGCGAGCGGCCTCGCTCGCCCAGCGTTCGATCAAGCGGGAGGCGAAGGTGTTCGCGCTCGAGCTCGCGATTCGGATGATGGATCTGACAACGCTCGAGGGCGCCGACACGCCCGGCAAGATCGCCGCGCTCGCCTCGAAGGCCATCCGCCCCGACCCCTCCGACCCCAACATCCCTTCCGTCGCCGCGCTGTGCGTCTATCCCAACCTGGTGCCGCACGCGGTGGCTCGGTTGAAGGGGACAGGAGTCAAGGTTGCCTCGGTCGCAACCGCGTTTCCGTCTGGGCAGGCACCGCTCGACGTCAAGCTTCGGGAAGTCCAGGAGGTCGTCGCGATGGGGGCCGACGAGATCGACATGGTGATCGACCGTGGGGCATTCCTCTCGGGCCGGTACGCGAGGGTCTACGACGAGATCGCCCAGGTCAAACATGCCTGCGGCGACGCCCACCTGAAGGTGATTCTCGAGGTCGCCGAGCTCGGGACCTACGACAACGTGCGCCGCGCCTCCCTGCTCGCGATCGCCGGCGGCGCCGACTTCATCAAGACCTCGACCGGAAAGCTCTCCGGCGCTGCGACGCTGCCCGTCACGCTCTGCATGCTCGAGGCGATCCGCGATGTCCACGACGAGAGCGGGCGCATGATCGGGATGAAACCGGCTGGCGGCATCCGCCAGTCGAAGCAGGCGGTCCAGTACCTCGTCCAGCTCTACGAGACGCTCGGTGCCGACTGGCTGACCCCCGACCTCTACCGCCTCGGCGCGTCGTCGCTCCTCAACGACGTGCTCATGCAACTTCGGAAGGAGAAGACGGGCCGCTATCAGAGCCCGGACTACTTCACAATTGACTGAATCGAACCGGTGACCAAGCTCGAGCGCCAGCAGGGGCGCAGCCCAGTGCCCGCAGGCTGGGACTATGCGCCGGCTCCCGAGGCGCGCGAGATCGTCACGCTCGGGGAGCGCTACGGCATCTTCGTGAACGGCGAGTTCGTCCAGCCGCGGTCGGGAGAGTGGTACTCGACGATCAGTCCGGCGAGCGAGGAGCCGCTCGCAGAGATCGCTCAGGCCGGGGCGGAAGACGTCGCCTTCGCGGTCGGTGCGGCGCGGGCTGCGTACGAGAACGGGTGGTCGGCGCTCTCCGGGGCGGAGCGGGCCAAGTACCTCTTCCGGATCGCGCGCCTCCTTCAGGAGCGCTCGCGTGAGTTCGCAGTCCTCGAGTCGCTGAACGGCGGCAAGCCGATCAAGGAATCGAGAGACGTCGACCTCCCGCTCGCCGCCGCGCACTTCTTCTACTACGCGGGCTGGGCCGACAAGCTCGAGTACGCCTTTCCGAACCGCCGCCCGCGGCCGGTTGGCGTCGCGGGCCAGATCATCCCTTGGAACTTCCCGCTGCTGATGCTGGCCTGGAAGATCGCGCCTGCGCTCGCCGCGGGCAACACCGTCGTGCTGAAGCCGGCCGAGACGACGCCTCTCACGGCCCTGCTTTTCTGCGACCTGCTTCGGCAGGCGGAGCTGCCGCCGGGCGTCGTCAACATCGTCACCGGAGACGGCCGAGCTGGCGCGGCGCTGGTGAAGTCCGCCGTCGACAAGATCGCCTTTACCGGCTCGACGGAGGTGGGCAAGGCGATCCAGCGCGAGACGGCCGGTACGGGAAAGCGCCTCACTCTCGAGCTCGGCGGCAAGGCCGCGAACGTGATCTTCGACGACTGCGCTCTCGACCAGGCGGTCGAGGGGATCGTCAACGGCATCTACTTCAACCAGGGGCACGTGTGTTGCGCCGGCTCACGCCTGCTCGTGCAGGAGTCGATCTACGAGCAGACGATCTCGAAGCTCAAGCGAAGGCTGGCAACCCTCCGCGTCGGTGAGCCGCTCGACAAGAACACCGACGTGGGCGCGATCAACTCCCGGCAGCAGCTCGAGAAGATCCAGGAGCTCGTGGCGAGCGGCGAGCAGGAAGGCGCCGAGATCTTCCAGCCCGCCTGCCGGTTGCCGGAAAAGGGGTACTGGTTCGTTCCGACGGTCTTCACCAATGTCGCGCAGAGCTACCGGATCGCGCAAGAGGAGATCTTCGGGCCCGTGCTCTCGGTGCTCACTTTTCGGACGCCGGAGGAAGCCGTCGAGAAGGCTAACAACACGCCGTACGGCCTGTCCGCAGGCGTCTGGACGGAGAAGGGCTCGCGGATCCTCTGGATGGCCCAGCGGCTGCGGGCCGGCGTGATCTGGGCGAACACCTTCAACCGCTTCGACCCCGCGTCGCCGTTCGGCGGCTACAAGGAGTCCGGCTTCGGCCGCGAGGGCGGCCGCCACGGCCTCGCGCCCTACCTCAACTTCGAATGACACCCGCGCACTCCCGAACGCCGCCGGCACGCTCCCACATCCCCACCCTGGGTGGGGAGAGCTGGAGCTCCACCCGCCACCCGCGGTCGATGCTACTCCCGAACCTTTGCCCTGTCTGTGACTGGAGTGCGCCGAGTTCGTGCCAATCCTTCCACCGGCTCGTGCCATGAGCCGGCTGCCTGTCAAGAAGACCTACAAGCTCTACATCGATGGCGCGTTCCCGCGCTCCGAATCCGGTCGCACCTACCTCGCCGAGGGCGAGAACCTCGCGTGCGCGTCGCGCAAGGATCTACGCGACTCCGTCCGCGCAGCCCGCGCGGCGTTCCCGAAGTGGGCGGCGCTCACTGCGTACAACCGCGGCCAGGTGCTCTACCGCATCGCGGAGATGATCGAGGCCCGACGTGCCGAGTTCGCGGGACTCTGCTCCGGCGCCGCGGAGGTCGACCGCTCGATCGACCGTCTCGTCTGGTACGCCGGCTGGGCCGACAAGCTCGCCCAGGCGCTCGGCTCGTCGAACCCCGTGGCCGGCCCGTACTTCAACTTCACGGTACCGGAGCCGACCGGTGTCGTCGGTGTGCTCGCGCCCGATGAGCCCGCTCTTGCCGGCATCGTTTCGCGCATCGCACCCGCCATCGTCAGCGGCAACGCGGTGGTCGTCCTGGCCTCCGAGTCCAAGCCGCTGGCCGCCGTCGAGCTCGCGGAGGCACTCGCCACCGCCGATGTCCCCGGCGGTGTCGTGAACATCCTCACCGGCCAGAAGTCCGAGCTCGCACCCTGGCTCGCGTCCCACATGGACGTCAACGCGATCGACCTCGCCGGCGCCGACGGCGCAGCCGCCGACCTCGAGCGGGCGGCGGCCGACAACGTCAAGCGGGTAGTCCACGGGGCCGCCGATGACCAGAGCCTCTGGGAGATCGAAGCCTTCCTGGAGCTGAAGACCGTCTGGCATCCGATCGGCACGTAGTTAGATTGCGTCGCGCATGACCGGCGCCCGGCGTCTGAGCCACGCGATCTCCGAGGGTGACGGGATCTCGATCGTCGTGCTCGTCGCGACGGCCGAGGAGGCACGCTCCGCCGAGGCCCAGGGTGCAGAGGCGATCGCCGTCGCGACGGACATCGACGGTCTGCGCGACGCAGGCTCTCTGCCCGTGCTCGGCCTGGCTGACGTGGCCGGGATCGACGCCCTGCTGCTCGTCGCCGAGCAAGCGGACGACGAGCTCGAGGAGCATCACGCCGCGGTGGTCGCCCGCGGGCTCGAGTGCGTGGTCGACGTCCACACCGACGACGAGCTCCAGTACGCCCTCGAGCGGATCGAACCCGAGATCTTCCTGATCTCGCCGCGCGCCGCCGAGGACGACGACGAGCCGATCGAGCGCCTGCTCGACCTGCTCCCGGACGTGCCAGCCGGAAAGCTCGCAATCGCCGAGCTGCCACGAGCCGACCGCGAGCACGTAGCCGCGCTCGAGCGGGCCGGGTTCGACGCTGTTCTCGTCCGCGACGCGAATGTCGCGGGCCTCGTCGGCGGCACTCCGCCCGAGGTCTGATCCTGGCCGCAGAGGAGCGACGCTTCGGCGGGCCGAAGGTCGCGCTCGCGGGCCTGCTCGGCCTTGCCGCCGCTCTCCGGGTCGTCGGGATCGAGTACGGCCTCCCGTTCACGACCTTGCTCAACCCGGACGAGCAGAGCATCGTTCCGCGCGCCTGGCAGATGGTGCACGGCGGCGGACTCGATCCGCACTGGTTCGACTACCCGACGCTGACCATGTACGCGATGGCGCCGTTCCAGGCCTGGCACGGTGCGCCGTCCGTCCTCTCCGGTCGCGTTGTCGTGCTCGTCTTCGCGCTTCTCGCGGTCGCGGCCGCCTGGTGGCTCGGCAAGCTGGCCTACGGCGTCGTCGCCGGCGGGGTCGCCGCTGCGGTTGTCGCTGTCGAGGCGACCCACGTCGCCTACTCGCACATGGCCGTCACGGATGTTCCGCTGACGGCCGGCATCGCCGCCTCGCTCGCGCTGATGGTCGCTGGCCGTCTCGAGCTTGCCGGGGCGGTGGCCGGGCTCGCCATCAGCGCGAAGTACCCGGGGGTCTTCCTTATCGCGCCGCTCGTCGTCGCGGGCTGGAGGCATTGGCGCCGTCTTGCGATCGCCGCTGCCCTGATGGTCGTCACCTTCCTCGCCACGAGCCCCTACCTGCTCGTGCACCCGGGTCTTGCCTGGGACGAGCAGTCGCGCGTTCAGCGCCTTGCGCGCGACGGCTGGCTCGGCTTCGAGCACGACCACACCGCCGCGATCGCCTTCCCGCTGCGGCTCTGGCACGGCCTCGGCCCGGCGCTCCTCGTCGCGGCCGCGGGCCTGCTCGTCGCGGTCGCCCGCCGCCGCCGGACCGACCTGATCCTGGCCGTCTTCGTGCTCGTCTACTTCGTCGACCTACTAACGATCCGGGCGCACTTCGACCGCTACGTGCTGCCGCTGCTGCCGCCGCTCGGGGCGCTCGCAGGCCGCTTCCGCGCGCTCGTCCCGGTGACGCTGCTGCTGCTCGTCGTCCCGCTCGTCTGGTCGATCCGCCAGGACATCGACCTGACCCGGACCGACACGCGTGCCGTCGCATACCGCTGGATCGTCGGCCACGTGCCGCAGGACGCGAAGGTCGCCGCCGAGTCCTCGACGCCCGCGCTCGTGGGCTACCCGGTTCTGCCGCTGCTGCTGCCCGGCCCGGGACGGCCGAGCGACCCGAACCGGGATGTCCGCCGGCTGCGAAGAGAGGGTGTGCGCTTCGTGATCGTCAGCGGCGCCGTCGCCGACCGGGTGCAGGCCGCGCACGAGCGCTACCCGCTCGAGACCCGCTTCTACGCGCAGCTCACCACGCTGGCAAAGCGGCTCTACTATGTTCCTGCGGGTCACGGGCTGAACGGACCGTGGGTCGCGGTCTACCGGATATGAGAGCCCCCGCCGTCCTTGCCGGAGTCTTCGCAGCCGCGTCGCTGGCGCTGCTCGGGAGCGGTTGCGGCTCGAGTCCCGAACCGAACGCGAGCGCCGCGACGAAGCCCGCCGGCTGTCCTGCGCAGTGGCTCCCGGGCTGGCAAGCGCTCGCAAACCGGATCCACGCGCCGGTCTACTGCCCGACCTGGCTGCCCGCACCACTGACCGGGCAGATCACCGGCCACGTGAGCTACGGCGGCGCGGGCGGCTACGCCGTGTCGGTCGCGAAGGACCGAAGCTACCTCGCGAGCCTCGCGTGGGCCGAGCCGCAATCGGGCGAGGTGCACGTGAACCTCCGCGGCTATCCGGGCCGGACGAGGGTGCCGATGTGCGTCCAGGAGGACTTCAACAAGGGCAAGATCGTCCGCTCGCCGATTCCCTGCTTCAGCGACGAGCGCGGCTCGGTGACCGAGCACGGGATCACCGCCACCGTCTACACGGTCAACCAGGACGCCGATCTCTGGCACGTCCTCTATGCGTGGCGCTACCACGGCGGCCTCTACACCGTCAGCCAGCACGTCGCGCTGCCGCTCACGTACACGAAGGTGGTCGCGGACCTGCACCGCATCCTCGGCTCGCTCGTCGTCGTCGACGCGTCCTGATGAAGCTGACCCGGAGGCAGTTGCTGGCCGGCGCGGCGGCCAGCGCGCTTGCGGGCGGCAGCGTCTACGACCTGCTCGACTGGATCGCCGGCGTGGCGCCGGCGCGGGCCGCGGCCGGTCCTCTGCCGCCGGAGCAGCACCTGCTGAACGGCCAGGCGCTCGTCGTCGACAACGGGGTCGAGGTGCTCGTGCCGCCGCTGCACCACGAGCTGATCACCTACGCGCTGCGCCTCGGCGGCGACCGGCGGTCGCTGCAGGAGGCGCGGACGTCTCTCGAGGCCGTGCTGGGAGAGCTCGACCGCGACTATCCGCTGACCCCTGCGGGGCTCGGCGTCACGGTCGGCTGGGGGCTTCCCTACTTCCGGCGGTACGTGGCGAGGCCCGCCGACCGGTACCTGCCGCTCGATCGTCGCGCGTCGAAGGCGGCGGGCAGGCCGGTGCGAGTCCTGATCGACGCGATCCGCTTTCCGAGCGACCCCAAGACGACGATCCTCGAGGCGAACGAGCTCGCGATCCTGCTTCGCAGCGACGGCGTCGCCCACATCGACGATGCGCGGCGGCGCCTGGAGAAGCTTCCGGTCCTGCGCCGCACGAGCAGCCGACGCGGCTTCGTCGGCGGCGGCTTCGGCGGCCGACGAAGCCTGCCGAAGCAGATGGCGATGGCCGCAGGCGTGCGCGGGGCCGACCTGATCCCGGACAACGCAGAGCTCTTCCTCGGATTCACCTCGACCCAGAAGGCCGGGCTCGGGCCTCCGAAGATCGCCAACCTCGAGAACCTCGGCTACTCGGACGGCGGCCCGGGCGGCTACTTCCGCGGCGGCACGGCAATGCATGTGTCGCATCTCTTCGAGGATCTCGAGGCCTGGTACATCAACTTCGACCACGGTCAGCGCGTCTCGACCGCGTTCCGGCCCGGGCTGCGGGTTCCGTCGGGAACCCAGACCGTCCGGCAGGGGCCGAAGGATGTGACGACCGTCGCGCAGAACCGCCGGTCGTACCACTCGCACGGCGCGATCGGGCACAGCGGCTCGATCCAGACGAGCTCCCGGCTCGACCGGGAGACCGTCGGGGCCGACGGGAGCCACTATCCGAAGGGCACCGCGATTCCACATCGAGCCGACTTCAACACGCTCGACAACCCGTTCTTCTGGACTGCGACCCCGGCCCGCGACCAGTTCAGCTCGGACGCGGCCGCGGGGGTGCACTTTGTCGTCTTCAATCCGACGAGCGACGACTTCCACCGGAACCGGCTGGCGATGGACGGCGTGCTGCCCGACGGGACGAAACTGCCGTTCGACCCGCGCAGCCGCGGTCAGGGCTTCAACTCCGTGCTGACGACGACGCACCGACAGAACTTCCTCGTCCCACCGAGGCGCCACCGCTCGTTCCCGCTCGTCGAGCTGCTGGCCTGACCCAGGGCGGTTCCAGCACTTAGTGACACTGTGTCACTAAGTGCTGTGGGCGCTGGAACCCTCGCAACCGCGCCACGCGGCGGGCGTTTGGGACTTCGTGACACTGTGTTACTTAGTCGGAGCGCAGCAACGGCCGCGTCAGGCACGTCGGCCCGCCGTCGCCCTTCGAGAGCTCGTCGCCCCGGTAGACGAGCATCTCGACGCCCGCCCGCTCGAGGCGCCGCCGCGTTTCGATGTTGCGCTCCAGTGCGAGCGCCACGCGTGGCGCAAGCGCCAGCACGTTGGCTCCCATCGTGTCGTACTCCTCGTCCGGCACCTCCACGAGCTCCACCTCGCGCTCGCGGAGCAGCTGGACAAGCCGAACCGGCGTCTGCGGCAGGTAGACGACGGCCAGGTCGCGTGCGAGCGGGGAGACGAATGACATGAGGTGCAGCACGAACTCCGGCCCGGCTCCGTGCGGCAGGTCGAACTCGAGGACGTCGACCCCGGGCAGCAACGAGCGCACCGCCTCGATGCCGGCGTCGTTCGTCCGGTAGCCGCGCCCGATCAGAAGCGTCCGCTCGTCGAGCCAGAACATGTCGCCGCCGTCGGCGGTCGCCGGCGGCTCGAGTCGCGTCACGACGGGAACACCGGCCGAGGCCAGGATCGGCTCCAGCGCCGTGGGCTCGTCGAGCCGCACGGACTTCCCCGGCCGGAGCAGGATCTCGCCGCGATCGCAGGTGAGCGCGGGGTCGTAGGCGTAGATCGCGTCCAGCGTGGTCGGCGGCGCGACCACGACCTCGGCCCCAGCGTCCGCGAGCAGCTGCGCGAAGGCCTCGTGCTCACGAGCAAGGAGCACCGGGTCCGGCTCGGCACGCCACCCGTAGCGCTGCCAGTCCGAGGTGTCGGTCGGCGGAGATTTGACCAGCACCCGCCGTAGCCGCGCAGTCGAGCTCTGCCCCCCGAAGCCGCTCAACCGAAGAACGCCCGCGCGACCTCGAACCAGTCGGCGGGCACGGTCTTGAGCTCCGCCGTCGCCTCCTTCAGCGGCACGCTGACGATCCGGTCGCCCTGCAGTGCGGCCATCTGGCCGAACTTGCCCTCGTGGACGAGATCCGCCGCCTTCAGTCCGAAGCGGGTTGCGAGCACGCGGTCGCGGGCGGTCGGCGAGCCGCCGCGCTGGACGTGGCCGAGCACGGTCACGCGCGTCTCGAACCCCGTCTTATCCTCGATCCGCCGCGCGACCGCGTCGCCGACGCCACGCTGGTCGAGCCGCGAATGGCCGAACTGGTCGACCTCACCGGCATCGTCGACGTCGTCGAGTTCGTAGCCCTCGCTCACGACCACGATCGAGAAATCCTTCCCGCGCTCGTGCCGTCGCCGCAGTTCCTCGCAGGCGTCGTCGATCGTCACGGGCTGCTCGGGGATCAGGATCACGTCCGCGCCTCCCGCGATCCCGCTCATCACGGCGATCCAGCCGGTGTGCCGCCCCATCACCTCGACGACCATCACGCGGTTGTGTGACTCGGCCGTCGTGTGCAGCCGGTCGATCGCCTCCGTGCAGATCGAGACCGCCGTGTCGAAGCCGAAGGTGTAATCCGTGCCCGAGAGATCGTTGTCGATCGTCTTCGGAACGCCGGCGACGGGAAAGGCATGCTCCTCGAATAGCCGGGCTGCAACGCCGAGCGTGTCCTCGCCGCCGATCGC
Organism: Gaiellales bacterium; assembly: GCA_038213135.1. Lineage (GTDB taxonomy): Bacteria > Actinomycetota > Thermoleophilia > Gaiellales > Gaiellaceae > JBBQTQ01. Next base: position 13,413 of record JBBQTQ010000022.1, on the reverse strand, counting down.
GACGAGCGCGTCCAGCTTCTGCGCCTCGAAGTTCGACAGTACGGCGTCGACGCCGCCCTCGCTCTTGTAGGGATTCGTCCGCGTCGTGCCGAGGATGGTTCCTCCGCGCGGCAGAAGCCCCGAGATCTCCCGCGGCCCGAGCGGCTCGAAGATCCCCTCCGTCAGCCCCCGCCAGCCTTCACGGATCCCGAGCACCTCGTACCCGCGCCCGAACGACCGCCGCGCCACCGCCCGGATCACAGCGTTCAGCCCCGGGCAGTCGCCCCCACCGGTCAAGATTCCCACCCGCTTGGCCACTCACAGAATCTATCGCCGGAGGCCGATTTACTCGGCCGCAGGCACTACGCGAGAAACGCGAGTTACTGGTGGGAAGGGGGCTCGCGGGGGAAACCGGCTGTTTCCCCCGCGGTCGATGCCGAAGGTGGGAAACGAAACCACACGCCCTTTCGGGCACCGGATTTTGAGTCCGGCGCGTCTACCAATTCCGCCACTTCGGCTCCATGCCCATGGTACGGCCGCCAACGTTTCGCCGGACTCAAAATCCGAACAGTGCGCAAAAACGAGCTGGCGGAGGGCTAGCCCTCCGCGACAGCCGTTAGTGGCGCGTCTGGGTCGAGACCGCCAGGTGCCCCTGGGCGATTCAGCCGACTGATCGAAATCATCACCGAGTTGCATTGCAAGCCGGAAGGCGTGAAACTCCCGCACACAAGTCAGTTCCGGGAACCATTCAAGGAGGAGCAAGAGTGAAGAAGCGCTTTCTCGTCGCGGCGGTAGCCGCTGGCGCACTGTTTGCCGTCGCGTTCGGCGCTTATGCCGGAATCGCGAAGGTGAGCCGCGTCAGCGCGACCCCGCTGCCCAGTTCATCGTGTGGGCCGCTGCAGTACAAGGGCAGTGGCTCGCCACAGTTCATCATCGCGTCCGACCTGCCTCTCCAGGGCTCCAGCCGGTCGCAGACGGTCGAGCTCTCGAAGGCTGAAGCATTCATCCTCGGCCAGCAGGGCTGGAAGGCCGGCAAGTACACGGTCGGTTACCAGTCGTGCGACGACTCCACCGCCCAGGCGGGCAAGTGGGATCCGGCCAAGTGCTCGGCCAACGCGAACAACTACGCCCGCAACACGTCGGTGATCGGCGTGCTGGGGACGTTCAACTCGGGTTGTGCCGAGATCGAGATCCCGACGGCGAACCGTGCGTCGCTCGGCATGGTGAGCCCGGCGAACACCTACGTCGGCATCACGCACTCCGCTACCGGGGTGACCTCGGCCGGTGAGCCGGGCAAGTACTACCCGACCGGCAAGCGGAACTACATCCGCGTCGTCGCGGCGGACGACTTCCAGGGCGCGGCAGACGCACTCCTGGCGCAGTCGATGAACGAGAAGAAGGTGTACATCCTCAACGACAAGGAAGCGTATGGCGCCGGCATCGCAGGCACCTATCGCAACGCTCTCAAGCACCTCGGCGGCATCCAGATCGTCGGAGACGAGGCCTGGGATCCGAAGGCGTCGAGCTACGCGGACCTCGCGACCAAGATCAAGAACTCCGGCGCGCAGTCGGTGTTCCTCGGCGGTCTCGAGTGCGAGAACGGCGGCAAGCTGATCAAGGACCTGCGAGCCGGTCTCGGCAACATCGTGATCGTCGCCCCCGACGGCTTCAGCTCGTTCAAGGACACGATCGCCCATGCGGGGTCGGCGTCCGAGAACATGTTCATCTCGATCGCCGGTGAGCCCTTCAAGTTCCTGGGCAAGGGCGGCAAGGCGTTCGCGACCGCCTTCGGCAAGTCGCTCGGACTGCCGGCCACCAAGGTCAACCCGTACTCCAACTACGGTGCGACCGCGATGGTGACCATGCTGAAGGCAATCGAGGGCTCGAACGGAACCCGCGCATCCGTGACGGGGAACCTGTTCAAGTCGAAGTTCAGCGACAGTCCGATCGGCGGCTTCGTGATCAACAAGAACGGCGACACGAACAACGCGCCGATCAGCATCTACAAGGTTGGCGGCGGCACCGCCAACTTCTACAAGCTGATCACCCCGCCGGCGAAGCTCGTCACGGGCTAGCCGAGCAGGAATTCCCGAAGTCACGATCGGGGGGAGGGCAGAGTCCCTCCCCCCGATCAGTTCTCACCACCTTCCCGCGTGGCGACCGAAGTCTCAGCCCCCAACCTCGCGCTTCTCCGCCGCCGCGGAATCCCGAGCCCTGCCGCGATTTTCGGGACTCTGCTCGTCTCGGCGGTGCTGGCCTGGCTCGCCTACAACGCCGTTCTGACGCCGTCGCTCTTCGCGAAGCAGTTCCTGATCGGGCTGACGAACGGCTCCGTCTACGGGCTCGTCGCGCTCGGCTACACGCTCGTCTACGGCATCCTCGAGCTGATCAACTTCGCCCACGGCGACGTGTTCATGCTCGGGGCGATGATCTCGGCGACGTTCGCCGTCCAGATCTTCGGACTCGGCGCGAACGAGGCCTGGTACGTCCTCTGGCCGACAGTTCTGCTCACGCTCCTGATCGCGATGATCTTCTGCGGCGTCATCAACACGACCGTCGAACGCATCGCGTACAGGCCGTTACGCGGCGCACCTCGACTGGCGCCGTTGATCACCGCGATCGCGATGTCGTTCATCCTCCAGAACGTCGCGCTGGCCTGGAAGGGCCCGAACTACATCGCTCTGCCGTACATCCTCCCGCAGAGCTCGGTTTTCTCGATCGGCCCCTACCACTACCAGTGGGCTGACCTGATCGTCCTCTTCATCACCGTGCCCGTGCTGCTCCTGCTGACCTGGTTCGTCCAGAAGACGCGGCAGGGAAAGGCGATGCGCGCGACCGCACAGGACCGCGACGCCGCCGCGATGATGGGGATCAACGTCAACCGGACGATCTCGGTCACGTTCCTGATCGCCGGCATGCTCGCCGGCGCGGCGGGCCTGATCTACGCCCTCTACTTCACGTCCGTGCGCTTCGACCAGGGCTTCCAGCTCGGCCTGATCGCCTTCACCGCCGCCGTGCTCGGCGGGATCGGAAACCTCACGGGCGCCGTGCTCGGCGCGGTCCTGATCGGGATGATCCAGGCCTTCAACAACGGGCTGACCTGGCATGCGCCGGGCAGCGACTGGACCCAGTCGATCGTCTTCGCGATCCTGATCCTGATCCTCGTCTTCCGGCCCGAGGGCCTGCTCGGCGAGCGGACGCCGGAGGGCCAGTGAACCTGCCGCAGATCCAACTGCGCCACCAGCTGAAGCCCGCTTGCTGGCGGCTGCTCGGCCGGGCGGGCCTGTCCGAGTCGCGCTGGCGCAGCTGGAGCGTGACGAGGCGGCGAGCCGTGATCGCGGCGACGGTGTTCGTCGTCGTGGCGATCGTCCTCGGCCCGATCTACGGCTTTTCGCTGGCCGCATTCCTGACCTGGCTCGTCTTCGTAGCGCTCTACGTGCCGCGCTGGGAACGGGTGCCGCGTGTCGGGCGCTGGATCCCGCCCCTCGGCGTGCTCCTCATTGCGATCGCCTTCCCGTTCTACAGCTTCAAGATGTTCACGATCCCGGTCCTCGGCCAGTTCCCGGACACCCACACCGGGGTCGTGATGCTGATCTACACGATGATGGCGCTCGGGCTGAACGTCGTCGTCGGCTACGCGGGCCTGCTCGACCTCGGCTACGTCGCCTTCTTCGCGATGGGTGCCTATACGACTGCCTGGTTCGCCTCGCAGCAGTTCGCTGGCCAAACCGCGACCGGAGCGCCGTTGCGCTCCTTCTCGCTCGGGAGCATCGACATCCTGCCGGGGACCGGCGGCTTCCACATCTCGATCTGGCTCCTGCTCCTGCTCGCAGGCGTCCTCACGTCGATCATCGGGATCGTCATCGGTCTGCCCACGCTGCGGCTGCGAGGCGACTACCTGGCGATCGTCACGCTCGGCTTCGGCGAGATCCTCCCGCAGGTCTTCCGCAACGGCGACAACCTCTTTGGCACCGGCTTCAACCTGACGAACGGCCCTCAGGGCATCGTGCCGGTCGATCCGCTCGGCTTCGGGCACACGCTCGACCACTGGTTCGGCCTGCCCGCGAACTACCTGACGGTCGCGCCCAACACGTTCGGGCCGACGAACTTGTCCGCGGGGGACGCCGCGTTCTTCTGGACGGCGCTCGTGCTCGTGCTGATCGTGATCTTCGTCTCCTGGCGGGTTCGCGACTCGAAGCTCGGCCGGGCCTGGATCGCGATCCGCGAGGACGAGACCGCGGCGGCCGCCATGGGCGTGCCGCTGATGCGGACGAAGACCTGGTCGTACGCGATGGGCGCCTTCTTCGGCGGCGTCGCCGGCGCCTACTTCGCCGCGTTCACCGGCGGCGCAAACCCGGACAGCTTCTTCTTCAACATCTCCGTCTTCATCCTCTGCATGGTCATCCTCGGTGGCATGGGCAACATCTGGGGCGTTATCTTCGGCGCCTGCTTCCTGGCCTACCTCGACCAGGCAGGGCTGGCGAATACCGGCGCCTGGCTCGGCCAGCACCTCGGGATCAAGATCGAGGTGCCGAAGTACGAGTTCGGCATCTACGGCGTGATTCTCCTGGTCGTGATGCTCTTCCGGCCGGAAGGCCTGATCCCGAGCGCACGCCGCCGCCGGGAGTTCAAGGAGGGCGTCCACGACGAGCCGATCGTGGAGGCGCACGTATGACGAACATCATCGAGGCGACGGCGGTGCGGAAGGAGTTCGGCGGCTTGATCGCGGTCAACGACGTCGACTTCGTCGTGCCCGAGGGCTCGATCGTCTCGTTGATCGGGCCGAACGGGGCGGGGAAGACGACGTTCTTCAACATGCTGACCGGCGTCTACAGGCCGACGGGCGGCGTGATCATCTTCGACGGGCACAACGTGACCGGAAAGCCGCCGCACGCGATCACCAAGCTCGGCATCGGCCGCACCTTCCAGAACATCCGCTTGTTCCAGCAGATGACGGCGCTCGAGAACGTGCTCGTCGGGATGCACTCGCGGCTCAAGGGCGGGCTGATCGGCTCGATCATCCGGACCCCACGGATCCGGCGGGAGGAGGCGGGTGCACGGGCGAAGGCGCTCGAGTTGCTCGAGCTGACGGAGCTGGGCGGCCGCGACGACGAGACGGCCAGGAACCTGCCCTACGGCGACCAGCGCCGGCTCGAGGTCGCGCGGGCGCTCGCGACCCAGCCGAAGCTGCTTCTGCTCGACGAGCCGACGGCCGGGATGAACCCGCAGGAGACGGCCGCGTTCACCGACTTCGTGCACCGCCTGCGCGACGAGCTGAAGCTGACCGTGCTGCTGATCGAGCACGACATGCGCGTGGTGATGGGCGTCTCCGATCGCGTGAGCGTCCTCGACTACGGTGAGAAGATCGCCGAGGGGACGCCGCAGGACGTGCAGAAGGATCCGCGCGTGATCGAGGCCTACCTCGGCAAGGCCGGCGTGGAGGCGGCCGCCTCCGCATGAACGTGAAGGCCCCCGGCAGGAAGCTGCTCGCGCTCGACGGGATCCACACCTACTACGGCGCGATTCACGCCCTGAAGGGTGTCACGCTCGAGGTGCACGAAGGCGAGATCGTGACCCTGCTGGGGTCGAACGGCGCCGGCAAGTCGACCACGCTGCGCTCGATCAACGGCCTCAACCACCCGCGCCGCGGCACGATCACGTTCGAGGACAGGGACATCACGCGGACGCCGCCGCACGAGGTCGTCAAGCGCGGTATCGCCCAGTCGCCCGAAGGCCGCAAGCTCTTCCCGCGCATGACCGTGACCGAGAACCTGGAGATGGGCGCCTTCCAGCGCTCCGACCGGCCGGAGATCAAGGAGGACATGGACCGCGTCTTCACGCTCTTCCCGCGCCTCGCCGAGCGTCGGAGCCAGAAGGCGGGGACGATGTCCGGCGGCGAGCAGCAGATGTGCGCGATCGGGCGGGCGCTGATGGCGCGGCCCACGCTGCTGCTGCTGGACGAGCCTTCGATGGGACTTGCCCCGATCTTCGTCGAGCGGATCTTCGAGACGATCGTCGAGGTCGCCAAGCAGGGGATGACGATCCTGCTCGTGGAGCAGAACGCCTTGATGGCGCTCGACATCGCCGACCGCGGCTACGTGCTCGAGACCGGCCGGATCGCGCTCGCGGACGAGGCGAAGGCACTGCGCCAGAACGAGGAAGTCCGCAAGACCTACCTCGGCGAGGGCTAGCCAGCTCCGGGCCGCAGCGAAGCTCCGAACACTTAGTGACACAGTGTTACTAAGTGCTCTAGACGTTCGGCTCGCCGACCCGCAGCGGAAAGTACGGCGGCGCGACGAGATAGCCGATCCGCAGCGGCCGGCCGGCGCGGCCCTCCGCCATCGTCAGCGCGGTGCCGATGCCCTGCGCCGGGACGAACCCGAGCTGACGCGCTGCCACCCCGTCTCGGCACCCCGCGATCACGACCGCTCCGAGCCGGTCGAGAGCGGGTAGGCAGCCGGCCCAGTCGGCGAACGGGAGCAGCGGATGGCACGTTCGGCCGGCGCGATACTCGGCGATCCCGCGCTCGCCCGACGCAGCTGCGCGCTCGGCCTCCCGCAGGGCGTACGGGTCGCGCCGGCCGCGCATCGCGGCGAAGAAAGCGCGGTAGGGCTGCTGCGTCGGGTGGGTGTAGCGACGGTGGAACCGGTGGAGCAGGATCGCGGTGCCGCCCTCCACCACCGGGAACCTGTCCCGCCAGAGCCGTAGCGCGAGCCCGAGCCCGAGGTAGGCGGCGAGCAGCGCGTTCGGCCGTTCCCGAGGGATGTACGGGGCGGTCGGTGAGATGCCGATGCAGATCGCGTCGAGCGGCTCGGACAGAAACGTCGAACGAGTCTCGACCGCGCGCAGGAGCGCTTCCGTGTGCGCCACCGAAGGCGGACCCGCGTAGACCCCTGCCGCGGTCAGCTCCAGCGGCAGCGACCGGAGCATCCGCGCCCGCACCGCACTGGGGAGCAGCCTGAACGCGCGGCCGAGCGGCGACCGCGCGACGCGCTCGACCGCCTCCAGCTCGAACGGATAGCCGCGCAGGGCGCCGCCGACGCGCGGATGGTTCAGGGCCAGTGAAACGCCGATCAGTGGGACGCGGCGGGCGAGCGCACGCTCGAGCGCGACGGCGAGCTCCCAGCCCTTGGCTCCCGTCGGCTCGAGCAGTGAGCGCGCCTCGGCCGCGCGGAGCGCCTCTGATCCGCCCGCGGCGAGCAGCGCCGAGGGCCCGCCGTGGAGGACCGTTTCCGCAGCCGAGACGACGACGACGACGTCTGCCTCGGCAAGCGCCCGGTTGACCCGCAGCGGCAGCTCGCCTTCACTGGCGATCGGGAGCAGCTCGGGGTCCTCGATGTCGTGCACCTCGATGCGGCCGCTGAAGCCGAGCGCGAAGTGGGGGGAGACCAGCTCCTCGAGCGCCCGCCGCCCGGCGCGTCGCTGCAGGCCGCCGGCGACGACGATCGTCTGCCGCCCCATCGGGACGCCCAGGCGCACCAGCTCGCCGATCGTCGCCTCGAGCGCGGCCTGCCTCGGATCCAGCGCCGCGCCCGGCAGCGGCAAGGCGGGGAGCTCGACGACGATCGTGGCGCGCCCGCCGCGGCGCACAAGCGCCTCGAGCGGCTCGCCTGCCAGGGGAAAGCGGAGCGCGTCCCGGACGGCCGCACCGACGTCGACAAGTGCCTCGGCCGGAGGCGAGGGCGGTGTGAGCACGATCGCGCCCTCGCCGGCGTTGACGATCTGCAGCCGCGCGCCTGCGAGGAGCGGGATGCGCGGCACTAGAGCTCGAGGCGGTAGGCGCGTCCGCCGTCGGCGAAGCCGTACGACTCGCAGAGCTTCTGCGCGCCCTCGCCGTCGCACTCGAGCCGCACCGCCTTGCAGCCCCGGCGCTTCGCCTGCGTCACGCACGCGTCGAGCAGCGCGCGGGCGAGCCCGCGGCGCCGGAACGCCTCGGTCACGAACAGATCGGGGATCCAGGCTTCGAGGGTCGTCTCCCCGAGCCGCGGCCGCAGCCACAGGCTGGCCAGGCCGGCCACTTCCTCCTCCTCTTCGGCGAGGAAGACGAACGCGTCGTCGTAGGCGAGATGGTCGAGGAACACCGACTCCGCACCGTCGAGCAGCGCTGCCACCGTCGCCGCGTCCTTCGGCTGCGCGCGTCTGACGGTCGGCACAGAGCGAGAGAATAGAGTTGAAGACGATGTCGCCGAAGACGCTGACCGGCGCCGAGCTGCAGCTCGACGACGCTCCCGTTCGCGACTCCGAGCTCTTCCTCGTCGACGGGAACAACCTCGCCTACCGGGCGTTCTTCGCGCTGCCGGAGGAGCTCGCGACGAGCGAGGGCTTCTCGACGGGCGCCTTGCTCGGCTTCACGAACATGCTCTTCAAGCTGCTTTCGGACTACAAGCCGAAGGGCGTCGCGGTCGCCTGGGACACGCGTCCCGTCCACCGCGCGGAGATCTCCGCCGAGTACAAGGAGACCCGCCGGCCGATGCCCGACCTGCTGCGCGAGCAGTTCCCGTACTTCCGGCCGATCGTCGAGGCCTTCGGCTACCGGAACCTCGAGTTCGAGGGCTGGGAGGCGGACGACGTGATCGCCACGCTGGCGACCCGCGCCGACGAGGCGGGGATCAAGACCTGCGTCGTCTCGACCGACCGCGACGCCTTCCAGCTCGTCAGCGAGAACGTCTCGCTGATGATGACCCCGCGCGGGGTCGCCGACGTCCACGTCTACACGCCCGAGCGCGTCGAGGCGCGGCTCGGGATCACGCCGGCGCAGGTTCCGGACTTCATCGGCCTCAAAGGCGACACCTCCGACAACATTCCGGGCGTCCCGGGGATCGGCGACAAGACCGCCTCGCAGCTGATCCAGCAGTACGGCTCGCTCGAGGAGGTGCTCGAGCACGTGGACGAGCTCTCGCCGGCGCGCGGGAAGTCCCTGCGCGAGCACGCCGACCAGGCGCGGGACGCCAAGCTGCTCGCGACCATGAGGCGGGACCTCGAGCTCGGCTGCGATCCCGCTGAGCTGGTGCTGAACCCGCCCGACCGCTCGCAGCTGAAGGAGATGTTCCGGCGCTTCGAGTTCCGCAACCTGCTCGGCCGCGTCGACCAGCTCGACGAGGCGCTGCCCGCGGCGGCGCCGACCCCGCGCGAGGGCGTGGAGGTGCGCTGGCGCGAGGAGCTCGTCGCGCCGCTCGCGGGCCGGGTCGGCTTCGCCGCGGACGGCGAGCGCTGCGCGGTGGCTGCAGGGGACGAGGTGGTCGTCGCCCCGAAACCAAGTAACACAGTGTCACTAAGTGCAGTAGCGCTCCTGGTGCACGACGCGAAGTCGCTCCGGGTCCCAGCGGTGGAGGACACCCTGCTCGCCGCGTACCTGATCGATCCGGGCCGGCCCGAGTACGCGCTCGACGACCTCGCCGACGAGTACGGGCTCGACGTCGTCCCCGTGCCTGAAACCGACGAGGAGACGACCAGGCTCGTCCGCCACGCTGCGATCCCCGCTCTGCTCGCCCCACGCCTCCGCGCGCGCTTGCGCGAGCGCGGCAGCGAGCAGCTCTACGACGAGATCGAGCTGCCGCTCACCGAAGTGCTCGCGGCCATGGAGGACGCGGGTGTCAAGGTCGACACGTACCGGATGGGCGAGATCACCGCTCGGCTCGCCGAGCGGGTCGAGGAGCTCGAGGCGCGGGCGCACGAGCTCGCGGGCGAGGAGTTCATGCTCGGCTCGACCCAGCAGGTCGCGCGAATCCTCTTCGAGAAGCTCGAGCTCACCCCCGGCCGCAAGGGCAAGACGGGGTACTCGACCGACACGCGCGTCCTGCGAACGATCCGCGAGCAGCACGAGCTCGTGCCGGTGCTCGAGGAGTGGCGCGAGTACTCGAAGCTCCTCAACACCTACCTCGGCCCGCTCCCGTCGCTGATCTCGCCGCAGGACGGCCGCCTGCACACGACCTTCAACCAGCACGTCGCCGCGACCGGCCGCCTCTCGACCTCGAATCCGAACCTGCAGGCGATCCCGATCCGCACCGAGCTGGGCCGCGAGATCCGCTCGGCGTTCGTCGCCGAGGAGGGGATGCGCCTGCTCTCGGCCGACTACTCGCAGGTCGAGCTGCGGATCCTCGCGCACGTCTCCGGCGAGCCGAAGCTGCGCGAGGCCTTCGAGGCGGGCGAGGACATCCACACCGCCACGGCCGCCGAGGTGCTCGGCAAGGATCCGGCGACGCTGACGAAGGACGAGCGCAACGTCGCCAAGATGGTCAACTTCGGGATCATCTACGGAATCTCGGCCTTCGGGCTCTCGGAGAACCTCGAGATTCCGCGTGACGACGCGCAGGTCTACATCGACACGTACCTGGCGCGGTTCCCGCACGTGCAGGACTTCATCGCCCGCACGATCGAACAGGCGGGACGCGACGGCTACGTGACGACGCTGCTCGGGCGGCGCCGGCCGATGCCCGAGATCCGCGCCTCGAACCGTCAGACCCGCTCGCTCGGAGAGCGTCTCGCGGTCAACTCCGTCATGCAGGGCACGGCCGCCGACGTGATCAAGGTCGCCATGATCGCCATCCAGCGCCGGCTGCGCGCGGAGGGACGGGCGGCGCGGCTCGTCCTCCAGGTGCACGACGAGCTCCTGCTCGAGGTGCCGGCGGCAGAGGTCGGCAAGGTCAAGGATCTTGTGCGCGAGGAGATGTGCAAGGCCTATGCGCTCGACCCGGCGCTCGCCGTGGACGTCGGCGTTGGCGAGGACTGGAACGAGGCGAAGAACTAAAAGAACTAGGTTTGTGACAGGGCCTCTGTCCCTAGCAGCCGGTAGGCGGGGACAGGCCTAAACTCGAATTGCAGGACGTTCTCGCAGCGGAGTCCCTACAGGGGCCAGGCCCTTGTAGTAGCCGAAACGGACTAGCCGAGCTCGTTCTTGCTCGCCGCGCCCTGGACGGCCGTGAAGCGGTAGGTCAGGCGCGACGAGAGGCCCTCCAGCTCCTGCGGAGCCGAGGCCGGCAGCATCAGGCGGATGCGGAGGTGCGCGACCGCCCGCGGTGCGCTCAGGTTGTGCAACCCGGCGAGCTGCAGGTCCGTGCCGAGAACCGGACGTCGCGAGAGGACATGCGCGAGCGAGCCAGGGCAGGTAAAGCCATGCGTCCCCGCGTGCCAGCGCACCGAGCAGCGGTCGATCGCGAGCTGAAGACCCTGGCGGCGTGATGTCGCGAGCAGGCTCGGCGGCCGCGCCGCGGTCGTGAGCGAGACGCTCGAGATCCCCGCGTTCCCGGTGTTCGCGAGATCGTAGGTTCGCTCCAGCCGATCGCCGGCCACGAGCTGACTGGCCGTGCCGAAGGTGCTCCTCGAATCGACCGCCTTGAGCACGATCCGCACGCGCCCGCCGTGCGTCGCCACCGTCCGGGCGAAGATCTCCGAGCGCTGCGAGAAAGCCACCGCGCCCATCGCCGCGACCACCGCGACGATCAATGACAGGCGCCCGGCCGTCGGACTACTTGTCGGTCGCGGCGCGCTGCGTGCCGGTGAACGTGTACGTGATCGTGGAGCTCAGGTTCTGCAGCGTGTTGCCGGCACCGGAAGGCAGAGTCAGCGTCATCATCAGGTGATCGGTCGTGCCGTTCGTGAGCAGGTCGCTGACGTTCGACATCGAGATGTTGTTGCCGATCACTGCGCGCGAGGCCACGACGCTCGAAGTCGAGCCGCCGCAGGTGTACGTGTAGGGCGGCCCCGACTCCGTCCAGGCGACCGAGCACTTCTGGATCACCATCTGGAGGCCGTTCGTCGCGTCGGTGTCGAGCGCGGAGCTGGTGCCGGCGCTGGAGGAGAACGTGAACGAGGCGAGGTCGACGTTCCCCGAGTTGGAGAGGTCGAACGCGCGCTGGATCGTGTCGCCGGCCGCGACGTTCGAGGCGCCGACTGTAAGGCGGTTGGCCGGCCCGACCGCGCCGAGCGAGATCACGACCGTGCCGGACGAGATCGTCTGGCTCGCCGAAGCGGAGCTCGTGAAGGTCGCGTAGGTGCCGAGCCCGGCCAGCCCCGCCGCGGCGCCGAGAACGGCGAGCGAAGCGAGCAGCTTGGTCATGCGCCCCGACTCGCGCCAGGCGCGCAGAGATGTCATCAATGTGTTCATCGCCGCCCACTCACCATCGTCACCCCATAAGGGGAGGTCGCCCCCCTTTCGGGGGAATCGGCTAGCCGTAGGTGAGCGTCAGCTGCGGCACGTTCGTGTTCTCGCGCGACTCGTAGACCTGCTTCAGGTTGGCGCCGTCCTCGGCGGAGTCCTTCAGGATGAAGCCGTTGTTCGTCCCCGAGAGCATCGAGCTGACCTGCGAGGTGACGGTCCACGTCTCGTAGCCCGTCGTGTTACTCGTCGTCGCCGCGCTGCCGGTCGTCGCAGGCGCATTGCTCCAGGTGACGCCGGTCTCCGTCCACGACGAGGCGGCCTGGTAGGCCTCGATCGTGCGCGAGCCCTGCACCGTGTCCGCGTAGACCTGCAGGCTCGCGGCGGTCAGCGAGCACTCGGTCGGCGTCGTCGGGAGGTTGAACTGGATCAGCGAGCGCCGGTTCTTGCTCCCCGTGTTGGACAGCACGTTCATCGTCGTCTGCGTGCCGTTGTTCTGGCTCGCGTTGTCCTGGACGACGTAGCTGTCGGCGGTCGCGTTCAGCGTCACCGAGCCCGGGCTCGGGCAGGTCGTCGCGCTGTCGAGCTTGTAGTTCGCCTGCAGCGCGACCTGGTCGTGGTCGGTCTTCTTCGACCCCGAGTCCTTGAAGTACATCTTCACGCTCAGGGCGTTCGCCTGGGCGATCGTCGTCACCTCGGGGAGCGAGACCGAGTCGCTCTGGAACCCGGTGCCGGTGTCGCAGGAGTACGGCGAGCCGCTCGAGCCGTGCGTGCCGAGCAGGGTGGCCCCCGAGTAGACCTCGAAGTAGTAGCAAGCGTTGTCCGCCGAGGTGTTCGGGCGGTAAGAGTGGAGAAGCGTCACCGAGCTGAGCACGGCGTTCGTCGGCAGGTAGGACGGGAAATCGAACTTCAGGTACTTCGTGCTGGCGAAGCTGCTCGGCCAGTTGTTTGCAGGCGTGTAGACGGCGCTGTCGCCCGAGGTCGCCGGGCCCCAGGCGGTCGTCGTGCCGCTCCCCGTCGACGCGTCGGTCTGGATCGTCCTGTAGAGGGTGAACTGCTGATACTGCGCGCCGGTGACGACGCCGTAGTCGAACTTCATCTGATGGCTCGCGGATTCCTTCCCATAGATCCGGATCCGCAGGTCATTGGCAATGTCCGACGTGTTCACCTCGGACAAGGTGGTCGCGGTCTGGGTGTACGTGGTGCCCGTTCCGCACGCGAGCGGGGTGCCGCTCGAGCCGTGCGTGCCGATCAACGTGTTGGTCGACGCGCGATAGACCTCGATGTAGATGCAGGCCGTCTCGCCGCCCGCATTCGGCAGGAAGTCGAAGTTGAACGTC
>JBBQTQ010000021.1:0-34681 GCA_038213135.1 Gaiellales bacterium | reverse complement strand
CGATCACCGCCCTCGACGTCGTCCTCGGCGCCGACCATGCGGGTCTGCCGGCCGGCACCGAGATCGCGATCGGCCACGCCTCCGCGCACGTGCAGGCGCCGAAGCCCGTCGCCTCGAAGCCGGCCGCTCCGGCGGCGCCGGTCTCGACCCAGGGCTCGGGCTCGCCCTCGTCCTCCAGGCCCGTACCGGCGAGTCCGCCGACCCCGGCGGCCGACCGGCCAACCCCGAAGCGGCTGCCGCTCCCGCCCGAGCCCGGGACTCCGGCAGGCGGTCTCCCGAGCGCGGCGCCCGGCCTCGGCCTCGGCGTGCCGGTGAAGGAAACGCCGCCGCTCGGCACCGGCCGCTACGTCTTCCCGGTGTTCGGCCCGTCCGGCTACTCGGACACGTTCGGCGCGGCGCGCTCGGACGTCTCCTACCACCACGGCGACGACATCTTCGCACCGCTCGGCTCACCTCTCCTCGCGGTCGCCGACGGCACGGTCTTCTCCGTCGGCTGGAACCACGTCGGCGGCTGGCGGCTCTGGGTTCGCGACCGCTGGGGGAACGAGTTCTACTACGCCCATCTCTCGGCCTACTCGCGCCTGGCCGTCAACGGGCAGCACGTGCACGCGGGTGACGTGGTCGGCTTCCTCGGGAACACCGGAGACGCCCAGGGAACCCCGTACCACCTCCACTTCGAGGTGCACCCGGTCGGCTTTCTCTTCCTCGGCTACGACGGCGCCGTCAACCCGACGAGCTACCTGAACGGCTGGGAGCACCTCGCGTCGATCCAGTTCCTGGCGCCCGTCGGCACCTCGAATCCGGGCGGAATCGCCTCTCCCGCCCAGAGCACGACGCCCGTGCCGGGCGCGATCCTGCTGACGAGCTCCGACATCTCGAGCGGCAGCGGGCTCGACCCGGGCTCGCTCGAGCGCGCGATGCGCGGGCCGATCGGCGTGCCGCTCAACTCGCGCGGCTCGGTGCCGGTGCCGCTACTGACGCGCGCCTAGGATCGAGGCCAGGCCGGCGACGCCGGTCGTGTCCAGGATCTCGTAGCGGAAGAGCTGCAGTGGGCGACGAGCGTCCTGGGCCCGGCCGGGATGGGTCGTGACGGCGAGGACGTAGCCCACCTGGCGCACGAGCGCCGCAGCGTGGTCGTTCTCCGCGCCCGCCGGGTACGCGAACCACTGCACCGGATGGTGGAGGTGCTGCTCGAGAGTCGCTTTCGAGTCGCGTAGCTCCTGGAACGCCTGCGAGTCGGAGAGGCCGGTCAGCTCGAGGTGATGGACGGTGTGCGAGCCGATGTCGAAGCCGTGCTGCTCGAGGCCCGTGATGCGCCCCCAGGTGAGGAAGCTCGGATCGGGTCCGGAGATGCGCGAGGTGATCACGTACGCCGTGGCGTGCATGTGCAGCTGCGAGAGCACGGGCATCGCCTTCCCGAACACGTCCCGGTAGCCGTCGTCGAAGGTGAGCAGCACGGGCTTCGCAGGCAGAGCGGCGCCCAACTCGAGCGCGTCGAAGAGCTGGCGCTGGCTCAGCGTGTGGTAGCCGTGAGATGCGAGCCAGCGCATCTGAGCGGCGAAGTCGGCCGGGTCGACGGTGAGGCTGCGGGTGATCTGCGGCAGACCCGCCTTGAGCAGGTCGATCCGGTGGTACATCAGGATCGGCACTGCAACCGTCCGCGCCGGGAGCTGGCCCGGCAGCGCCAGCGAGGCCGGCCGTCGGTGAGGCCGCGGCTTCGCGTGGAGCACGACGTGGTGGGCAGCGCGAGGCTTCGTCCCGCCACCTCCCGTCGCCGCGAGCCCCACGCCGACTGCGATGGCTGCGATCGCGACCAGGATCAGGGCTCCGCGCACCCTCCCCACGATTGCACAGAAGGCGAACGACCCCGTAGCGCGAACCGAGGTCTGTGGACACGGACGCCATGATCGAGCGCTATCTCGCGTCGCCGGCGCTCGCCGACGCGACGCGACGCTCCTACCGCTTCGACCTCGAGCCCTTCGCGGACTGGCTCGACGCGCGCCGGGTCGCACTCGACGCGGTCGACGTGCGCGTGCTCTCGGACTACGCGGCCGAGCTCGGCCGCGGCCGCCCGCGCCGGCTCGCCCCGGCGACGATCGCCCGTAAGCTCGCGGCGGTGCGCTCGCTGCTGCGATTCGCGCTCGGGCCCGAACGAGTCCCGGACGCATCGCTCTCCCCGCGGCGGGTCCGGCGGCTCCCCGATCCACCGAAACAGGCGGAGCTGGAGCAGACGATCGAGGCGCTCGACGGCGACGGGCCGCTGGCGCTGCGCAACCGGGCGCTCGTCGAGCTCGTCTACTCGGCCGGGCTCCGCAGCCGCGAGGCCGTCGACCTTGATCTCGCCGACGTCGACTTCGAGCAGGAGCACGTCCGCGTGCGCGGTAAGGGCGGCAAGGAGCGGGTCGTCCCGCTCGGGGAGGAGGCGGCGTTCCAGGTCGCGCGCTATCTGCGCGACGCTCGCCCGGCGCTGGCGGCCGGCGCGGAGAACGCGCTCTTTCTCTCCGCGCGCGGGAGGCGTCTCGACACGAGCACGCTTCGCCGCCTCGCTCCGCACCCGCACCGGCTGCGCCACGCGTTCGCAACGCATCTCCTGGAGGGCGGCGCCGACCTGAGGACGATCCAGGAACTGCTCGGCCACAGCTCGCTCTCGACGACGCAGATCTACAGCCACGTCGACGGCAAACGGTTACGCAAGGTGTATGACCGAGCCCATCCGCGATCCTGACATCGAGCGCTTCCTCGCGCTCTCGCGCGCGCGGCTCGCCGACGGCACGGTCGAGGGCTACCGGCGCGACCTCGTGCACTTCGCCGGCCGGCTGACGAAGAAGCCGGCCCAGGCGAGCACCGAGGACCTCGAGCTCTACCTCGCCGAGTTGCGCGCGGCCGGGCTCGCGCCTGCGACTGTCGCCCGGAAGCTCGCGGCGCTGCGCGCCTTCTTCCGCCACGAAGTCATGCTCGGCGCACGCGATGACAACCCGGCCGCCTCGCTGAAGCCGCCGCGCCGAGTCCGGCGCCTGCCTCGCACGCTTTCCGCGGGGGAAGCGGAGCGCCTCGTCGAGGCCGCGTCCGGCGCCACTCCTCGCTCGCTCCGAGACCGCGCTCTCGTCGAGCTGCTCTACGGCGCCGGCCTGCGCGTCAGCGAGGCGGTCGGCCTCGAGCGCGGAGGGGTCGACCTCGACCAGCGGCTCGTGCGCGTCACGGGCAAGGGCGGCAAGGAGCGGATCGTCCCGATCGGCCGCCAGGCCGAAAACGCGCTGCGCCGATATCTCTCACGCGGCCGTCCCTACCTCGATCGCCTCCACCGGCCGGAGCTCTTCCTGAACGCGCGTGGCGGCCCGCTCACGCGCGCGGGCGCGTTCCTGATCCTGCGCGGACTGGCCGCGAAGGCGGGGCTGGAGCCGGAGCGCGTCCACCCCCACCTCCTGCGCCACTCCTTCGCAACGCATCTCCTCGAAGGCGGCGCCGACCTGCGCAGCGTGCAGGAGATGCTCGGCCACGCCGACCTCTCGACGACGGAGCTCTACACGCACGTATCCGATCGACGCCGCCGGGAGTTGTATTTCCAGGCGCACCCACACGGGAGGCGCCGTGGGTAGCACACATGGCAATCGATCCGCACGCCGCGCTGCTCTTCTTCCTGACCTTGGCCGCCGGTGGCTGGATGCTCGTCGCGGGCGTCCACAAGAACGCACTCGAGTGGCGGCGGCGCAAGCGCGCGTGCCCCGCGTGCGGCCGATTAGTTCAGGGCCGCGCCTGCGGCTGCGTCGACTAGCGCTTCTTCTTCAGCGTCGCCGCCACCATGGCAGCCGTCTGCTGGACTTCGCGCTCCTGGCGGTCATCGTCGGCGAGCCCCGAGAGCAGCGTGATCGTGTCGGGCTGCGGCGAGCCGTTGCGCAGGCAGACGATCGCGAGCCGACGCACGGCCAGGTTGTCGTCGGCGTTCGCCATCCGGTGCAGCATCGGCCGGAGCGTGTTGACCGGGCCGGGCGCTCCGCGCGAGAGCAGCTCGAGCGAGACGAGGGCCGAGCCGCGAGCCGCCGGGCTCTCGTCCTCTAGCCCCCGTCGCAGCAGCTCGAGCTTCTGCCGGAAGCGGAACTGGCCGATCGCGCGGTAGGCCACCGCCCGCTCGCGGTAGTCGGTGCTCCGGGCCGCGCCCTCGATCTCGTCGGCCCATTCCTTGCGCAGGTCGGCGAGCTCGCGCTCGGTCCCCTGCTCGGCAAGTGCCTGCGCCTCGGCCGCTGCCTCCTGGAGGTTCAGGACGCCTGGTCGCCGTTCAGCGACCGCGGAGCGGGCCCGACGTACTTCGCCGACGGCCTGAAGAGCCGGCCGGTCCGCTTCTGCTCCAGGATGTGCGCCGACCAGCCGGCCACACGCGAGCAGGCGAACATCGCGGGCGCAAGCGGCGGCGGGATCTCGGCGACGTCGAGGACGAGCGCGGAGTAGTACTCGACGTTCGTCTTCAGCGGCCGCTCGGGATGCTGCCGCTCGAGCTCCGCGAGCGCTGCCTCCTCGAGCCGCTCCGCGATCTCGATCTGCGGTGAGCCGAGCTCGCGCGCCGTCTCCTTGAGGATCCGGGAGCGTGGATCCTCGGCGCGGTAGATGCGATGGCCGAAGCCCATGATCCGCTTGCCCGAGTCGAGCGTGTCCTTGACCCACTTCTCCGGGTCACCCATCGCCGCGACCTCCTCGAGCATCGGCTTGACGTAGGCCGGCGCTCCGCCGTGCAGCGGGCCCGAGAGCGCGCCGACCGCCGCGGACAGCGCCGCGCCGCAGTCGGCCCCCGTCGAGGCGACGATGCGCGCCGCGAACGTCGAGGCGTTCAGCCCGTGCTCGGCGGTGCAGATCCAGTACGTGTCGATCGCCTTGACGGCCTTCGGGTCGGCCTCGCCGCGCCACTGCAGGAGGAACCTCTCCGCAGCCGTCTTGCCCTGGGCGACCACGTCGGCCGGAATCTCGTCCTTGTGCCCGTCGGCGCTGCGCGCGGAGCGCGCGACGATCCCCATCATCTGAGCGGAGAGGCGCCCGAGATCCTCGCGAGCCTGGCCGTCCGAGATCTCGTTGAGCTTTCCCAGCTTCCAGACGCCCGAGAAGCGGGCGGTCTCGGCCTGCAGGTCCGACGGAGCGTTGCCGGTCAGCCTCGCCGGCTCGTACTGCTCCGGCTCCGGCATCTTCGAATGGAGGTCGTTGTCGACCAGCAGACCCCAGACGTTCTCGTACGGGTAGCGGCCGACGAGCTCCTTGATGTCGACCCCGCGGTAGCGAAGCACACCGCCTTCGCGGTCGGGCTCGGCGATCTCGGTCTCGACCGCAACGACGCCTTCGAGACCGGGCTTGAAGTCGCTCATCGAAGGGCAATCTACCCCACGGCCACCCGCCTGAGCTCGGGTAGAGTCAGCCGCCGGTGGCGCACCGAGTAACTCTCATCCCCGGCGACGGAACCGGACCCGAACTGACAGAAGCGACGCGCCGCGTGCTCGAGGCGACCGGCGTCGCGTTCGACTGGGACGTCCGGCAGGCCGGCGCGGACATGATGGAGCACTACGGCGGCAACCCGCTCCCGCCGGCGACCCTCGACTCGATCCGAGACACCGGCATCGCGCTCAAGGGCCCGATCACCACGCCGATCGGCGGCGGCTTCCGGTCGGTGAACGTCGGCCTGCGCAAGGAGCTGGACATGTATGCGCAGGTGCGTCCGTGCAAGACCTACCCCGGCGTGCGCTCACGGTTCGAGGACGTCGACCTCGTGATCGTCCGCGAGAACACCGAGGATCTCTACGCGGGCATCGAGTACGAGCAGGGCACACCCGACGCCCGCGAGCTGATCGAGTGGATCGAGGCGCACGGCGGCAAGCTGCGCCACCGCGACGCCGGGATCTCGATCAAGCCGATCTCGATCACCGGCACGCGGCGGATCTTCGAGTTCGCGTTCGACTACGCGCGCCGCAACGGCCGCCGGAAGATCACGGCGGTCCACAAGGCGAACATCATGAAGTTCTCGGACGGGCTCTGGCTGCACGTGGCCCGCGAGGTCGCGGCGGAGAACTCGGACATCGAGTTCGACGACCGGATCGTGGACAACATGTGCATGCAGCTCGTCCAGCGGCCCGAGGAGTACGACGTGCTCGTCCTGCCGAACCTCTACGGCGACGTGCTCTCCGACCTCTGCGCCGGCATGATCGGCGGGCTCGGGCTCGCGCCCGGCGCAAACTACGGCGACAGCGTCGCGGTCTTCGAGCCGACACACGGCTCTGCGCCGAAGTACGCAGGCCAGAACAAGGTCAACCCGATGGCGCAGATGCTCTCGGGGATGCTGATGCTGCGCCACCTCGAGGAGGACGCCGCCGCGAGCGCGCTCGAGGGTGCGGTCGCCGAGGTGATCGCCGAGGGAGCGAGCGTGACCTACGACATGAAGCCGGCCCGTGACGATCCGACTGCGGTCGGGACGAGCGAGGTCGCGGACGCGATCATCGACAAGCTGGGGGCACGAGTCTCATGAGCATGGAAACCGGGAAGCACGAGTTCTGGCCGCGCGGCGGCCGGCAGAAGGTGACGGTCGTCGGGGCCGGCAACGTGGGTGCCACGTGCGCGCAGGCGCTCGCGATGCGCGACTGCGCGGATGTCGTCCTCGTCGACATCAAAGAGGGGCTGCCGCAGGGCAAGGCGCTCGACATCAACCAGATGGGCGCCGTGCTCGGCTACGAGCCGAACGTCCACGGCTCGAATTCGTATGACGAGTCGGCGGGATCGCAGGTCGTCGTGATCACGGCGGGCCTGCCGCGCTCACCGGGGATGAGCCGCGACGACCTGGTCACGACCAACGAGAAGATCGTCAAGGACGTGACGGAGAAGGTGGTCGCCGCCAGCCCGGACGCGATTCTGATCGTCGTCTCGAACCCCCTCGACGCGATGTGCCACGTCGCGAAGAACGTCTCGCGCCGGCCGAAGAACCGGGTCTTCGGAATGGCGGGCATCCTGGACACCGCGCGCTTCTCGGCCTTCATCGCCTGGGAGACCGGCGCGTCGGTCAAGGACGTGACCGCGATGGTGCTCGGCGGCCACGGCGATCAGATGGTGCCGGTCGTCTCGGCGACCACCGTCGGCGGCGTGCCTCTTCGGAAGCTCGCCTCGGAGGAGGCCATCGCGACGATGGTCGAGCGGACCGCCAAGGGCGGCGGCGAGCTCGTGAACCTGCTCGGCACCTCCGCCTGGTACGCGCCAGGGGCGGCCGCCGCCCAAATGGTCGACTCGATCATGCTCGACGAGAAGCGCGTCCTGCCCTGCACCGCGTACCTCGAGGGCGAGTACGGAATCGACGGGCTCTACATGGGCGTCCCAGTGAAGCTCGGCGCCGAAGGGATCGAGCAGGTGATCGAGCTCGACCTGGACGAAGACGAGCGCGAAGCCCTGCGGAAGAGCTCGGAGGCCGTCCGCGAGGTCGTCGGCGTCCTCACGACCTGAGCCGCTTGGGCGCGCCGCGGCGCGCTCGCCGTCGGGGACGAAAAGATCCAGAGTCGGCACAATCGCGTCACCCATGAGTGCGTCTTTCCGAGATAGGCTCGCCGCGGGTGGCGGGTGGTACTCCTCTCTCCCCACCCAGGGTGGGGATATGAGCTGCTGGCCAGCGGGTCAAAAGGAGCGTGAGGTGTCCTCGTGAACCTCGGCCTGGAGGGCCGGACGGCGATCGTCTGTGGGGCCTCGTCCGGAATGGGCTTGGCGATCGCGGAAGCGCTCGCGGCCGAGGGCGCGAACGTCGCGATGTTCGCGCGACGCCGCGACGTGGTCGAGCGCGAGTCCGAGCGGATCGGCGCGCTCGGCGTCCGCGGCGACGTCACTGTTCCCGCCGACCTCGAGCGTCTCGTCGAGCGCACGCTCGTGGCCTTCGGCGGAATCGACGTGCTCGTCAACAACAGCGGCGGCCCGCCTCCTGGCCCGGCTGCGAATCTGACCGACGACGCGGTCGAGGGCGCAGTATCGCTCCTGCTCCTCTCGGTGATCCGGCTGACGAACCTCTGCCTTCCACATCTCGAGCGCAGCGGCCGCGGCCGCGTAATCAACATCGAGTCGAGCTCGGTGCGCTCCCCTCTCGACGGGCTCGCCCTCTCGAACGCCATCCGGCCGGGCGTCGTCGGCTGGGCGAAGACGCTCGCGCGTGAGGTCGGGCCGAGCGGCATCACGGTCAACACGATCGCGCCGGGCCGGATCGACACCGAGCGCCTCCGCTCGCTCTCGGGTGGCACGCCCTCGACCGATGGCATCCCCCTCGGCCGCCTGGGTAACGCGCGCGAGATCGCAGACGTCGTGTGCTTCCTCGCCTCCGAGCGGGCGAGCTACGTGAGCGGCGCCGTCGTCCCGGTCGACGGGGCTCTCACCCGGAACCTCCTCTAGCGATGCGCCGCTTCCTCCGGCCGGCGTACGTCGCCGGCACGCCCCCGCTCCTCGTCGCCGTGGCCGCACTCGTCCTCTGGCTCTGGCCGTCGGGCGATTACATCTTCCTGCCCGACAAGGCACACGCGGTCGCCCCGCTCGTCACCGTGAAGGGAGGGCACGAGCCCACGTCTGGCGGCATCTACTTCGTCGATGTGATCGTGCGCAAGGCGACTCTGCTCGAGAGCATCTTCCCTGGGATCCGCGATGGGTCGACCCTAGTCCCGGCCGACCAAGTCAACCCGCCCGGAGTCAGTGACTCGAGCCGCCGCCGGGAGGACCTCCGGGAGATGGCGACGTCCCAGCAGATCGCAGCCGCAGTCGCGCTCCGCGCGCTCGGCTACAAGGTCGACGCCCGCCCTGAAGGTGCGCTCATCACTGCCGTCGCGCCGAACGGCCCATCCGCCGGCCACCTCCAGCCCACGGACATCGTGGTCGCCGTCGACGGCCGGACTGTCCGAACCCCGACGGAGCTCCGCCGGCTGATCCGCCTCCACCATCCCGGTGACGACGTCCGCCTGACGGTGCACGGAGTCGATGGCACGCGCCAGCTCGTTCTGAAGACGATTCACGACCCGACCAACCCGGCGATACCCCTGATCGGGGTGATCGTCGGCCAGGCCGCGAGGATCCACTTGCCGATTCCGGTTCGCATCGACGCGCACGGAGTCGGGGGCCCTTCGGCAGGGCTCGCCTTCGCGCTCGACCTGATGGAGCAGCTCGGCCGGAACGTCGATCACGGCTACAAGATCGCCGCGACCGGCGAGATCGGCCTCGACGGGACCGTCGGCCCGATCGGCGGCGTCAAGCAGAAGACGATCGGGGCGCGCGAGACGCACGTGGATGTCTTCCTTGTGCCCGCTGGGGATAACGCGACGGAAGCCAAGCGCTATGCGGACGGCCTGCGTGTCATCCCTGTTGAGAGTTTTCGACAGGCGTTGCGCGTCCTGGCAACGCTCCCGCCGAAAACCTGAAAAGCCCTGCAAAACCGACGAATCGAATTGGGCGGAATTTGCACGGTTTTCCTTTGCCCGCAAGCCCGAATCCCCGCCTTGGCAGCCTATGATCCGCGCCTTAGCGGGGTCGCCGGGAGGTCAACTCAGGGGGATTGGTGAGTAATCGCGTTCTACCAACGTGCGCTGACTGCTACTTCAAGCGGGCGGGACTCTGCGCCCTGCAGCTCGAGCGCCCCTGTCCCACGTTCCGCGACCACCGCACGCAGCTCGTGCCACCCCGGCAGGCGCGTCTCGTCGCACGCGGCCTCGGCCACCTGACGCCCGGTCACGCCGCCGCGTAGAGTCGCGCTGTGCGCGACGGAAACTGGCAGGCACGCCTCTATCTGAAGCTGATCGTGGTGCTGCTCGCGATCGCCTACGGGATCGCGTTCGTGATCAAGAACAGCGGCAGCCAGAAGGTGGACTTCGTCTTCGCTTCGGCGAAGCTCTCGCTCGTCTGGCTGATCCTGATCTGCTTCGCGGTCGGGCTGCTGAGCGGGGTCCTGCTGTCGCAGCTATACCGAAATCGCGGCCGACGCCGGCAGCAGCGCCCCGAGCCGCCCGATCCCGTCGTCGATCTCCCCCGGGCTGACGTAGCTGAAAGCGAGCCGCAGGGCGCTTCGTCCGTCCCCCCCGCCGGGGAAGAAGTCTGAGCCTTTCACGAAGGTGACGCCTGCCGCCTCGGCCCGGGTGAGCAACTCGGCCGAGTCGGTCCCGTCCGGCAGGTCGAGCCAGAGGAAGTAACCGCCCTCGGGCCGGTTCCAGCGAGCGATGCCGGTGAGCTCGCGGTCGAGCGCCGCGAGCATCGCGTCGCGTCGCGCTCCAAGCAGTTCGCAGACGCGCGCGAGGTTCGGCTCGAGGTTGCCGCGGCGAAGGAACTCGAACACCATGGCCTCGTTCACGATCGCCGGGCTGACGTAGGTCGAGACCGCCCGGGCCTCGACCGGCGCGACCAGCTCCGGCGGCAGGACGAGGTAACCGACCCGCACGCCTGGCGAGACGATCTTCGAGAAGGACGACGAGTAGACGACCTGGCGGCCCCCGTCGAGCTCGTAGAGCGTGGGCGGAGCCTCGCCCTCGTAGCGAACGAGCCCGTACGGGTCGTCCTCGAGAACGAGCAGGTTGCATTCGCGGGCGAGCTCCACGAGCCGGCCGCGACGCTCTACGGAGAGGGTGCGGCCGCTCGGATTCTGGAACGTCGGGATCGTGTAGAGGAAGGCAGGCCGCGGGCCGTCGCGGAGCTCTGCCTCGAGCGCGTCGAGGTCAAGGCCTTCGTCGTCCATCGGCAGCGGGTGCAGCTCAGCGCCAAAGCCGGACAGGATCTTCAGAGTTCGGTCGTAGGTCGGGCCCTCGACGAGCACCCGCTTCGAGCCGTCGGCGAGCAGGTGCGCGGCCAGGAAGACGATGCCCTGCAACGAGCCGTTCGAGACGAAGATCCGCCCCGGCTCGACGCCGTGCCGCTCGGCGATCCACTCTCGCAGCGGCCCGTAGCCGCCGACCGGACCGTAGTTCAGCACGGTGTGACCTTCGCGCTCGATCACCGCGCGGGCGCAATCGGCGAGCTCCTCGACGGGCAGACATTCGGGCGTCGGCACGCCGCGCGCGAACGAGATCAGACCCACGTGGCCAGTCTACTGCCGGCTGCGGCGACGACGGTCTCCCGGGCCGTCTCCTTGGTTGACGCGTCAACTCGGGAAACCCACCTCCCACCCCGTTGGTGCGAGCCTATCCACGAAATCGTGACGCGTGGGTGACGCGACCGTGCCGAATGTGTGCCGTGAGAGCGACTACGCGCGCACGCGTCGAGCCACCAGCTGCGCGACCTCGGTCGGGCTCGTGCCGACCTCGACGCCGCATGCCTCGAGCGTCTCCTTCTTGGCCTGCGCCGTCCCGGACGAACCGGAGATGATCGCTCCCGCATGACCCATCGTCTTGCCGGGCGGAGCGGTGAACCCGGCGATGTAGGCGAGCACCGGCTTCGACATCTCCGACTGGATGAAGCGCGCCGCCTTCTCCTCCTCGTCGCCGCCGATCTCGCCCACCATCACCACGAGCTCGGTCTCCTCGTCTGCCTCGAACCTTCCGAGAATGTCGATGAACGACGAGCCGACAACCGGGTCGCCGCCGATGCCGACGATGGTCGAGTTGCCGAGCCCGAGCTGAGTCAGCTCGTGGCCGATCTGGTAGGTGAGCGTGCCCGACCGGGAGACCAGCCCGATCGCGCCCGGGGTGAAGATCTCGGCGGGGATGATCCCCACGTTCGCCTTGCCGGGCGAGAGGGCGCCGGGACAGTTCGGCCCGATCATCGTCACCCCGCGCGGCCGGATGTAGTTGTAGACCCGCAGCATCTCGTGCGCGGGCAGCCCCTCGGCAATGCAGATCACCGTGGCGATCCCGGCGTCGACCGCTTCGTAAATCGCGTCGGCCGCAAAGCGCGCGGGCACGAAAATCATCGCCGTGTTCGCGCCCGCCCCCTCGACCGAATCGGCGACCGTGTCGAAAACCGGGATCCCCTCGACGTCCTGGCCGCCCTTGCCGGGGGTGACGCCCGCGACGACCTGCGTTCCGTACTTACGGTTGCGCAGCGCGTGGAACGAACCTTCCCGTCCGGTCAGGCCCTGGACGACGAGGCGAGTCTCCTGGTCTACGATGATCGCCACTAGCCCGACTTCCTCGCCTTGAGCAGGATCTTCGTGTCGGTGTAGCCGCCGCGCTCGTCGACCCGCTCGCCGAGCAGCTCCTTCACCCGGATGCGATCGGGCCCGAGGCAACCGGTGCGGTCGCACCACTGGTCGACCTGACGCCACTTCTCGACGAGCTCCACCTGTTCGACCCGGAGGCCGGCCGCCTCGAGGAAGCCGCGCCATTCCGCCTCGGAGTAAGAGCGAACGTGCGTCGGATCGTGGAGCCGCTCGATCTCCTCCATCTGCTCGCTCTCGAACAGCGTGTCCTCGACGAGCACGACGCGGCGAGCGACCCGGGCGATCTCCCTGACTGCCGCCTCGACGTCCTCGAAGTGGTGCGGCGCGATCCGCGTGACGACCGTGTCGAAGCTCGAGTCGGCGAAGGGGATGTGCTCCGCACGGCCGACGACGTCGGGATGCATCCCGGGCGCGGGATCGCTCGAGACGACCTCGAAGCCGGCTTCTCGCAGACGCCGCGCGACATGGCCGCCGCCGGTCGCCACGTCGAGCGCCGTCACGCCTTCGGCCCACTCGATGAGCCGGTCGAGATCCGGCCCCTCGCGATGGGTCTCGCTCTCGACGAACCCCTGCGCCCGCTCCGACCAGACGTCGGTCACCTGGAGAGCTCCACCGCGCGCCTTGCAGCCTCGAGCATCGTCGGCTCGACGTAGAGGTTCGGCGGGCTCGCCTCCGCAAGGATCCTCCGGCCCTCCTCGGCGTTCGTCCCGTCGAGCCGCACAACGATCGAATGGTCGATCGTCATCTGCGAGAGTGCCTGCAGGATCCCGCGCGCCACCTCGTCGCAGCGCGTGATCCCGCCGAAGATGTTGAAGAAGATCGACTTGACCTGAGGGTCGCCGGTGATGATCTCGAGCGCGTCGACCACACCTTGCGCATCTCCTCCGCCGCCGAGGTCGCAGAAGTTCGCGGGCCGGCCGCCGGCGAGCGCGATCACGTCGAGCGTGGACATGACGAGGCCTGCCCCGTTGCCGAGAATCCCGACCTCGCCGTCGAGCTTCACGTAGGTGACACCCTTCTCGCGCGCCGCTCGCTCCTCCGGCGGGTAGGCCTCCGGGTCGCGCATTTCGGCGATCTCCGCGTGCTTGTAGAGCGCGTTGTCGTCGACGGTGAACTTCGAGTCGAGTGCCCGCACCTCACCGTCGGGAGTGACGATCAGCGGGTTGATCTCGCAGAGCATCGCGTCCGTCTCGACGAAGGCCTCGTAGAGCCGCGCAAGGATCGCCTGGATCTGCTTCTGCTCGTTCGGGTCGGCGACGCCCGCGCCGTAGATCAGGCGGCGCGCCTGCCACGGCTGGAAGCCCTCGAGCGGATCGACGTGTAGCCGCACGAGCGCTTCGGGCCTCGTCGCCGCGATCTCATCGATGTCCACGCCACCCTCGGTCGTGAACATGTAGAGCGCCTGCTTCACGCCGCGGTCGAACGTGATCGAGAGGTAGTACTCCTTCGCGATCTCCGACGCGCGCTCGATCCAGAGACGGCGCACGACGTGTCCGCGAATGTCGAGCCCGAGAATCTCGCGCGCCTTCGCCTCCGCCTCGTCCGGGTCCTTCGCGAGCTTGATGCCGCCGGCCTTGCCGCGCCCGCCGGCGAGCACCTGCGCCTTGACGACGACCTCGCCGCCGAGCTCCTCGGACACCGCGCGCGCCTGCTCCGGGCTCGTCGCGACCCGACCCTCCGAGACGGGGATCCCGAAGCGCCGGAAGAGCTCCTTGCCCTGATGCTCGTAGAGATCCACCGGCGGGCGAGTCTAGCGACGTTTCTCGCGTAGCCAGCTGGGGATACAAGCTGACCAACCAAGGAGGAACAGTGGACGAAGAGCGCGACAACACTCTCTCGGACGACGAGATCGGCGGCGGCGAGAGCGGCGGCGGCGAGAGCGGCGGCAGCGAGAGCGGCGGCAGCGAGAGCGGCGGCGGCCAGGCCGACGGCCAGGACGACGACGCAGACGGCACGGACACGACGGACAGCTCGGGCGGCGGCTCCGAGCCCGATTCGGACACAGAAGGAAGCGACGCAGACAGCCAGGGCTAGCGCACTCGCGCGCTGCGTCGAGCCGGTCTCTTCAGAGGAGTTCCTGACCGGCTTCTGGGAGCGCCAGCCGCTCGTGATCCCTCGCGAGGAGCCCGATCGGTTCGCCGATCTGCTCTCCTCGCGGGAGATCGAGCGGCTGGTCTGCTCCGGCGGGCTCCGCTACCCCGCCGTTCGCGTCGTCAAGGCCGGCGAGCAGATCCCGCTCGACCGCTACACGTCGGATATCCGCTGGCGGCCGGATTCGTTCGCAAGAACCGCCGAGCCGGCGCGGGTTGCAGAGGAGTTCGCGGCGGGCGCGACGATCGTCCTGCAGGCCCTCCATCACAACTGCCTCCCGATCGCCCATTTCTGCCGCGAGCTCGAAACGGAGCTCGGCCACCCCGTCCAGGCCAACTCGTATTACACGCCGAAACGCTCCCAGGGCTTCGCCGTGCACCACGACACGCACGACGTCTTCGTACTCCAGATCGAGGGAGAGAAACGCTGGCTCGTCTACGAACCGCTCTTCGAGCTCCCGCTGAAGCACCAGAAGTACTCGCGGCAACTCGGGGAGGCGGGCGAGCCAGTCGAGGACTTCGTACTGCGGGCCGGGGACACGCTCTACTTGCCGCGCGGCTGGCTGCACGAAGCGCTCACCTCCGAATCGGACTCGCTCCACCTGACGGTGGGCATCAACGTCTACTCCTGGATCGACGCGTTCCGCGCTGCGCTCGACGAGTGCGAGAACGACGTCGAGTTCCGGCGTTCCGTGGCCACGGACGGCGAGAGCCCGAACGATCTCGCCGCGAAGCTGATCGAGCGGCTCGAGCCCGAGGACGTGGCGCGCCGGATGCGCCGCCGGTTCGTTCGGCAGCGTCGCGCGATCCTGGAAGGCCAGCTCTCAGAGGTCGCCGCGCTCGAGTCGCTGACTGTGGCGACAGCCCTCGAGCGGCGGCAGACGGTGATCGCGGACTTCGACGGGACGACACTTCGCTTCGAGGGCCGGGAGTTGCGGTTCCCCGCGCGCGTCCATGCCGAGGTCGAGGCGATCGTCCAGTCCGAAGTGCCGTTCTCCGCGTCAGAGCTCCCGGGCACGCTGGATGACGAGGGCAGGCTCGTCCTCGTCAAGCGCCTGATTCGCGAGGGGTTCCTGCGACATAACGCCGCGGACGACTGAGCCGCGTGGCGTCGCACGTGACGTAGCTCAGCTCGCCCTCCACGCGCTCGACCTCGACCTCGAAGACGCGGCCGCCGGCCCGGAACCGGATCGGATCCTCGGAGACGAGCTCGAGCGCGTCGAGCCCGGTCGAGCCGGTGTGCTCGCGGACGGCGCGCTCGGCCGCCTGGACCGGCATCGAGTACGCGGCACGGCCGCGGTAGCAGGGAAGGTGGATCCGTCCCGCGAGGTAGTCCTCGAGGACGATCGCGGCTTCGCCCGGTCCGACCCGGCCGAAGTAGAGCCCCTCCGGCAGGCAGACCAGGTTGCCGGCGAAGCGATCGCCGCCGAGGTGACTCGCCTGCCAGACCCAATCGGGATCGGCGAGCTCTCTGAGCGCCTCGAAGAGCGGCTGCCCGTGCCGGGCGCAGCAGCGGTCGTGCTTGCCGTGGGTGCAGACGAGCAACAGCGGATGCTCGACCCGCTCGCCGGGTGTCGCGAAGTCGAGCTCGAGCAGGTCGTCGTACGAGTCGAGCTCGGCGTGCTGCATGCCGGCAGCGGAGCCCCAGAACACGCAGTCGGGCCGGCTCCGACGCTCGCGACGTCGGACGAAGAGCACCTTCGCCGGGGCCAACGCGAGCATCCGTTCGCGCAGGTGCTCTTTGATGTCGACCGAGAGGTTGCTGGCGGCGACCGCGTCGCGACCCCAGAGTCCGCTGTACTCGACGAGGATCCAGCGGTCGACCCGGCTTGCAGTTGCTGCGAGGGCCTCGCCGTTCTCCCGCGAGGCCTCCGCGCAGAACGGCCTACCGCTCATCCGCTTCCTGCAGGATCGCGCAGATCGTCTGCCCGCCTTGGACTGACTCACCCGCCACGACTGCGAGCTCCGCGACGCGCCCAGGCCGATGGGCAGCGATCTCGTTCTCCATCTTCATCGCCTCGACGACGCAAACGACCTGACCGGCCACGACCTGGTCGCCGTTCCCGACCCGCACCTCGAGCACCGTGCCCTGCATCGGACTGACGACCGTCTCGTGCCCGGCGCCGTGGTGGGCGGTCTGTGCCCGCTCCTTGCGCTGCCGCGCCAACTCTGCAAATGGCGGCTCTGGGACGAGAACGCGCACCTCGAACCGCTTTCCGTCGAGCTCGACCGTCACGTCGCGCGACTCGACCCTACCGTCCGAGGCACCCGCTATCGTTGTCTCATGAGACAACTGCTCCGCCAGCTTCGCGAGCTGCTCCGACTCGACGACGCCGTGACACGTCGCGCCGTCGATGAAGCAAGGATGGCGGAGCAACGCTCGATGGAAGCCGAGCAGCGAGCTGACTCCCCCGATCTGGAACTCGTCGAGCGCGCGCAACATCCGCAGACGCGCGTGCTCGCGGTTGACGCCGTGCACGATCAGCTTCGCGATCATGGGGTCGTACTGGTCGGAGATCTCCGAGCCGTCGACTACTCCCGAGTCGACTCGCACGCCAGGCCCACCCGGCTCCCGGTAGCCCGCGATCCGCCCGGGACTCGGCCTGAACGCCTTGGCGGGATCCTCCGCGTTGATCCGGCACTCGATGGCGTGGCCGGTGAAGCGGACGTCCTCCTGGCGCAGCCATAGCGGCTCACCTGCCGCGATTAGAACCTGCTCGCGAATGAGGTCGAGGCCGGTCACCTCCTCCGTGACGGTGTGCTCGACCTGGATCCGGGTATTCATCTCCATGAAGTAGTAGGAGCCGTCCGGGGCAAGCAGACCTTCGATCGTGCCCGCGGAGCGGTAGCCGACGGCACGGGCGGCGTCGACCGCGATCGCGCCGATCCTGTCGCGGAGCTTCGCGTCGACCGCGGGCGACGGCGTTTCCTCGACGAGCTTCTGGTGGCGCCGCTGGATCGTGCAGTCCCGCTCGCCGAGGTGGATGACGTTGCCGTGGGCGTCGGCGAGCACCTGCACCTCGACGTGCCGCGGGTCCTCGATGTAGCGCTCGACGTACACGGCCGAGTTCGCGAAGTAGGCCTCGCCCTCGCGCTGCGCGGAGGCGAAGGCGTGCTCGATCTCCTCGGCGCCGCGAACGACCTTCATTCCCTTCCCGCCCCCGCCGGCCGCCGCCTTGATCAGGAGCGGGTAGCCGAGCTCCTCGCCGAGGCGAAGCACCTCGTCCGCGGTGGCGATCGCCTCAGTCGTTCCCGGGATGATCGGCACTCCCGCGTTCTGCATCAGTGTCCGGGCTTCGGTCTTCGAGCCCATCAGCTCGATCGCGGACGGTGGCGGGCCGATCCAGACGAGGCCAGCGGCCTCGACGGCGCAAGCGAACCCGGCGTTTTCGGCGAGGAAGCCGTAGCCTGGATGGACAGCTTCCGCTCCGGCTTGCAATGCCGCTTCCACGATCCGCTCCTGGACGAGGTAGCTCCGAGCGGCCGGACCTGGCCCGATCAGGTACGCCTCGTCGGCGACGCGCACGTGCAGCGCGCCGCGGTCGGCCTCCGAGTAGACGGCAACCGATCCGATCTCGAGCTCGCGCAGGGTCCGGAAGATCCGCACCGCGATTTCGCCGCGGTTGGCCACGAGCACCTTGGAGAAGACCGCCACGAGACGCATATTCTCCTGGAGGGATGAGTCTCGCCGACCAGTTGACCGTGGCGCGCGCGTCGGCGGTGCCGTTCGTCGTGCTCCTGTACGCGTGGCACTTCCCGAATCACGCGTACTGGGCGACTGCCCTCTTCGTCGCGGCGATGGCCACCGACCAGATCGACGGCTGGCTCGCGCGACGCGGCGGCCGCGCCACGGCGCTCGGCTCGCTGCTCGATCCCGTGGCCGACAAGATCCTCGTGCTCGCGACGCTGATCGTCCTCGTCGGCGAGGGAACCTTCCGCGGCTGGATGGTCGCGGCGATCGTCGCACGCGAGTTCCTGGTGTCCGGGCTCCGGCTCGCCGCGCTCGAGCGAGGCGTCGTGATCCAGGCCCGCGACCTTGGAAAGATCAAGACCTGGGCTCAGGCGGTTGCCGCCGTCGTCGGAGGCTTCGCCGCCGCGGGCGCCTGGGATCGCTCGGCGGCCTGGTGGGCACTGCTCGTCGCGCTCGTGCTGACCTGGCTGTCAGGGATCGACTACGCGCGCATCGCCCCAAGCCTGCTCCGCGGCCGCGCCGTCGCGTAGTCCCAGCCCGGCTTCCCACCAGGGGGACGGCTGCTCGTTCGCGGCGAGCATGCGCTCGAGCGCTCGAGCGATCGCCGCGCGCTCTTCGTCGGAGGGCTCGGGTCGGACATCGAAGATCACCCCTTCAAGGTAATGGACCGCCCGCGCCGAGGACGATGACCTTGCTGGATGGGTCGTCTCGCCGTGGCCGCAATCGCAGCGGCGCTCTTCGCAGCGCCCGGCGTAGCGACCGCGAAAGCGTCTGCCTCCTGGGCTCAGCCACAGATCCAGGTCGTCACCGCGCACGGCTTGATGGGAGGCGATCCGGCAAGCTTCCGCCCCGACGACTCGTTGACGGCAGGTGACCTGGCCGACCTCGTCGCAGGGTTGACCAAGCGCACCGCCGCTCCCGCGGCGAGCCCGTCCACCCTCGTCACGGTCGCCGGCCTCGATATGCAGCTGGTGCGTGCGCTCGGTCTCGCGGACTCCGCGAAGGCCTTCGCAGACGGCGCTCGCGCCTCAGGCTTGAACGTCCCGCCGCGCTTCGGCACCGAGGCAGTCGCCCGACTGCTCGGACTACGAGTCGATCACCCCGCCGCGCAGGACTCGCTGGAGCTCGCCCCGAGCGACCCGGCGACACGCGCCGAGGCCGCCTACTCGGCCGCCAAGATCCTCAGCTACCAGGGCTGGGAGGTCCCATGGGTGCGTGAGCTCGCCGCCGGCTTCGCACCTCCCTCGGTCACCGGCTGGCAGGGGACGATCCTGCAGGCGGCCGTCGACCTGATCGGCTACCCGTACATCTGGGGCGGCAGCAGCGAGACGACGCAGGCGCCCTTCGGATTCAAGCTCCCTGGTGGCTTCGACTGCTCCGGCTTCGCCTGGCGCATCTACAAGCTCTCGCCCTACCCCGGCGGCGACGCGCTCGCCAGCACCCTCCAGGGCCGTACGACCTACGACATGAGCACGGAGGTGCCGCGCCGCGAGCGAATCTCCTACGCCGCGCTCCAGCCCGCCGACGTCGTCTTCTTCGGCGACCACGGGCCGCGCTCGAAGAAGTCCGAAGTCGACCACATGGGCATCTACCTGGGCGGCGGCTGGTTCATCCACTCGTCGGGCCAGGGCGTCTCGATCGCACCGCTCGTGGGCACGTACAAGCAGCGCTTCGCCTGGGGCCGGCGGCCTCTGGCGGAGGCTGGCCTCGTTCCGTAGACGCGATTCCGGCAGAATCGCCGGGTGAGCGTCGAGCCGGAGGCGGTGATCACGTTGGAGACACGACCCGACGTCGCGCTGTCGTTCGCCGTCAACTTCGGCGTCTTCGCCGGACGTGACGTGTCCAGCATGGAGCTCGAGCGGCTCGCCCGAGTGCTGCTCAGGCTGGTCGAACGCGTCTCGATCACCGCCGAGGACCGCCACGAGTTCAGCAAGCAATCGGCAGTCCGGCTGCACCAGGTCCGGATCGAGATCGACCAGGCGGCGCTCCCGGAGACCGACAGCAAGGCTCTACGCAAGCGCATCGAGACCGAGCTCGCCGACTGGCTGCAGGCGTGCACCAGCGGCTTCAGCGGCCAGGAGCTCACGGACGCCGAGATCGACGCGCGCGACGCAGTCGTCGAAGGCGTGTTCGGCGAGTCGCCTTCTAGCTGAGCGACCGCTAGAGCGGAATGTTGCCGTGCTTGCGCTGCGGCCGGCGCTCGCGCTTCGGCCGCGCGGTCTCGAGAGCGTCGATCAACACGGGCCGCGTGCGTCGCGGCTCGATCACGTCGTCCACGTACCCCCGCTCGGCGGCCACGTACGGGTTCGCGAACCGCTCGCGGTAGTCGGCGATCAGCTCGGCACGACGCGCCTCGGCGTCGTCGGCCTCCTCGAGCTCCTTCCGGAAGATGATGTTGACGGCGCCCTCCGGCCCCATGACGGCGACCTCTGCGGTCGGCCAGGCGAAGTTGAAGTCGGCCCGGATGTGCTTGGAGCTCATCACGTCGTAGGCACCCCCGTAGGCCTTGCGGGTGATCACCGCCAGCTTCGGCACGGTCGCCTCGGCGTACGCGTAGAGGAGCTTCGCCCCGTCGCGAATGATCCCGCGCCACTCCTGGTCGGTGCCCGGCAGGAAGCCCGGCACGTCCACGAACGTGACGAGCGGGATGTTGAACGCATCGCAGGTGCGCACGAACCGCGCAGCCTTCACCGAGGAGTCGATGTCGAGCACGCCGGCGTACGCTCTCGGCTGGTTGCCGACCACACCGACCACCTGGCCGCCGAGCCGCGCAAAGCAGCAGACGATGTTCTCGGCGAAGCGCTCGTGCACCTCCAGGAAGTCGCCGCCGTCGACGACCCGCGAGATCACCTGCTTCATGTCGTACGGCTTCGCCGGATCGTCCGGGATCAGCGTGTCGAGCTCCGGCTCCTCGCGGTCGCGTGGATCGCTCGGCTCGAAGAACGCGGGCGGCTCGAGGTTGTTCTGTGGCAGGAACGAGAACAGGTAGCGAGCGTCCTCGAGGCAGGCCTCGTCGCTCGGTGAGATGAACTGTGCAACCCCCGACTTCGCGGCGTGGGTCGCGGCGCCGCCGAGCTCCTCGAACGTGACTTCCTCGCCGGTCACGGTCTTCACCACGTCGGGTCCCGTGATGAACATGTACGAGCTCTCCTCGACCATGAAGATGAAGTCGGTGATCGCCGGCGAGTAGACCGCGCCGCCCGCACACGGGCCCATGATCAGCGAGATCTGCGGCACCACGCCGGAGGCCTGGACGTTGCGCCAGAAGATCTCTGCATAGCCGGCCAGCGAGACGACCCCTTCCTGGATCCGCGCACCACCCGAGTCGTTGATCCCGATCACCGGGCAGCCGTACTTCACGGCCATGTCCATCACCTTGCAGATCTTCTCCGCGAAGACCTCGGAGAGGGAGCCGCCGAAGATGGTGAAGTCCTGGGAGAAGACGAAGACCTTGCGGCCGAAGATCGTCCCGTAGCCCGTGACGACGGCGTCGCCCCAGGGCCGCCGCTCCATCATCCCGAACTCGGGATTCCGGTGGCGCGCGTAGCGGTCGAGCTCGACGAACGAGCCGGGGTCGAGCAGCTTCTCGATGCGCTCGCGCGCGAGCAGCCTGCCCTGCGAGCGCTGCCGTTCGACCGACTTCTCGCTGCCCTGATGGCGCGCCTCTTCGCGCAGGGACTCGAGCCTTTCGAGCTTGGACTGGGTCGAGTCCTCCGTCGCTGCCATTAGCGATCACCTGCCGGCTGGCTCGTGCTCTCTGGCCGCGAAAACCAAGTCTCGCAAGGACGCAGGGAGCGTTCGTAGCCGGAGGCTACGGACGCGACTGAGGACGCCGCGAGACGCCGGTTTGCAGCGACCCGGAGTGCGCGAGACGGGCGGTAGGGGGTCGCAGTCATCAGGGGAGCGTAGACGAGTAGAGTCGGCCGGTGACCCTCGATCGGTCGACGATTCAGCCCTTTGTCGACGGGGAGCCGGGGCCGTTCTACTACTCGCGATACGACCATCCGACCGGGGTCGAGGCCGAGCGGGAACTCGGCGACCTCGAGGGCGGCAAGGCACTGCTCTACGCGTCGGGGGCCGCCGCCTCGACAGCCGCGGCGCTCGGCCTGCTCGAGCCGGGCCAGACGGTCGCGCTTGCCGAGGGCTGTTACTACGGCACCGGCCTGCTGCTCACCTCGCTGGGGCGCTGGGGCCTGAGCTACGTGGAGTTCGACCAGACCGGCCCGCCGCCGGACGGCGTCGACCTCGTCTGGCTCGAAGCGCCCTCGAACCCCTTCCTGACCTTTCCCGACATGGCCGCCGCGTCCGCGCATCCCGCGCGCGTCCTCGTCGACGCCACGGCCTCGACGCCGCTCCTGTTCCGGCCGCTCGAGCACGGCGCCGACTTCGTCCTGCACAGCGCCACGAAGTACCTCGGCGGCCACCACGACGTCTTGCTCGGCGCGCTCGTCTGCCGCTCACCGGACGACCACGCGGCGCTGAAGCGGCTGCGCGGGCTGACCGGCGCAGTGGCCGCGCCCGACGCTGCCTGGCTCCTGCTGCGGGGCCTGAAGACGCTGTCGCTTCGGGTCTCGCGGCAATCGGCGACTGCGCTCGAGCTGGCACGTCGGCTGGCCGCGCACCCCGCGGTCGATCGGGTCCGCTACCCGGGGCTCGGCGACGAGCTGGCGGGTCGCTACATGGACGGCGGGTTCGGGGGTCTTCTCTCGTTCGAGGTCGCCGACGCGAGACGGGTGGAGACCTCCACGCAACTGATCGCGAACGCGACGAGCCTCGGCGGGGTCGACTCGACGATCGAGAGCCGCCACCGCTGGGAGGGCGACCGCGTGCCCGAGGGACTGCTGCGTCTCAGCGTCGGCCTCGAGGAGCCCGAGCTGCTCTGGGCTGACCTCGAGCGGGCGCTGGCGACGTAGGAGGTTGTTGCCGGCCGCGGGCGAAGTTAGGCTTTTCGATGCCCGAGGACCTGATTGCTGTGCGGTCGTACCTGCAAAAACGCCTGTCCGTAGCCCTTGCCGTGCTCGGCCTGTGCGTCTTGAGCGTCGGGGCGGCGGGGGCCGAGCCGCCTGCGATCGCGCAGAAGCAGGCGGAAGCGCAAGGCGTGCTCGCCCGGGTGCAGGCGCTCGACGTCCAGCTCGAGAAGACGGTCGAGCAGTACAACACGGCCAACGTCCGGCTCCAGGCGACCGGTGAGGCGCTGAAGCAGAACAGTCGTGAGCTCGCACAGGCAGAGCGCTCGCTGCACGCGGCCCAGCATCGGCTCGCCGCCCGAGTGTTCGACCTCTACACCTCGAGCGGTGGCGACTCGACCCTCGAGATCGTGCTGGGCGCCCGGAATCTCGGCTCGCTGATCGACGAGCTCGACGCCGCGCATCGGATCGCGGCGGAGGACGTCAACGTCCTGCACCAGGTCGAGAGCTACCGCGCCCAGGTAGCCAGGAACCGCGCCGCTCTCGTCCACGCGCGGAGCCGGCAGCGTCAGCTCGTGGGCCGGCTCGTCGGCACGAGGGTTTCGATCCAGAGCAGCCTCGCCGAGCGCAAGCAGCTTCTCTCCTCGATCCAGGGCGAGATCGTGCGCCTGAAGGCGGAGGAAGCAGCGCGTCAGGCAAGACTGCGCCGCGAGGCGATCGCGCGTCTGGCGGCCGAGCGCCGGGCGGCGGCAGAGGCTGCGAAGCAGGCGGAGGCGCAGCGCGCAGCTCAGGCCGCGGCGCAACAGGCCGCGCAGCAAGCCGCCACCCAGCAGGCGACGACATCGACCCAAAGCGCGCCGGCACCCGCCACGACCGAAGCCCCCGCGCCCCAGCCGCCGCCGACGACCGCCGAGCAGGCGCCGCCTCCGGTGAGCGTTCCCACCTCGGGGGGCCACCCCGAAGTGGTCGGAATCGCGATGAAATATCTCGGCGTGCCGTACGTGTGGGCCGGCTCCTCGCCGTCGGGCTTCGACTGCTCCGGCCTCGTCACCTACGTTTTCGGGCAGATCGGCGTCTCGGTGCCCCACTCCTCCTACGTCCAGTGGACGCTCGGGAGCGCGGTGTCTCGCGACCAGCTCCAGCCGGGCGACCTCGTCTTCTTCCACGGCGAATCGCATGTCGGCGTCTACATCGGGGGCGGCCAGTTCATCCACGCCCCGCACACCGGTGACGTCGTGAAGATCTCGAGCCTGAACGAGTCGTGGTACTCGTCGGGCTTCGACGGCGGCCGCCGGATCTGAGCGGCAGCAGCGGCAGCAGCACAGCAGAGCCGGAGGCGGGACTCGAACCCACGACCTAGCGCTTACAAGGCGCTTGCTCTACCAACTGAGCTACTCCGGCGCGCGGCTCGATCGTAGCCGGGCGACGCGATTCCTGGTACACGCGTCACCAGTTCCCCCGGGGGACCCCCCCTGAGCTACCCCCTGCAGTCAGCGTAACGCGG
This sequence comes from Gaiellales bacterium, assembly GCA_038213135.1. Classification (GTDB taxonomy): domain Bacteria; phylum Actinomycetota; class Thermoleophilia; order Gaiellales; family Gaiellaceae; genus JBBQTQ01. The sequence continues at coordinate 10,368 of JBBQTQ010000021.1, read as the reverse complement.
AAACCGTCACGCGTGGGTGACGGGATCGAGCCGGAAGTGTGACTTTTCGCGAACAGCCGCTCAATCGAGCACGGCGCGCGACTGCTGGTGCGTGACGATCTTGCGCTTCACGCGCTGGAGGGCGTTGTCGATCGTCTTCGTGTCGCACCCGAGCTCCTCGGCCATCTGCTCGTACGACGAGCCCTCGAGGTAGTAGCGCAGCGCGTCGGCCTCGAGCTTCGAGAGCCCGCTGCCGAGGCAGAACACGAGGCTTTGCAGCTCCTCCGTCGAGATCACGCAGACGGACGGGTCGTCCACACCAGGGCCCGGGAGCGCGTCGCCGAGCGTGCAGTCGCTGTCGGGATCCTGTCCGGCCGGTGTATGACTGAACGACACGTACTGATTCAGCGGCTGATGCTTGAACCGCGTGGCCGTCTTGATCGCAGTGATGATCTGACGCGTCACGCAAAGCTCGGCGAAGCTGCGGAACGAGGTCTCCTTGTCGGCGCGGAAGTCACGCACCGCCTTGCAGAGCCCGATCAGGCCCTCCTGGATCAGATCCTCGGAATCGCCGCCGGCGAGGAAGTATGAGCTTGCCTTCATGCGGACGAAGCTCGTGTAGCGGCGGATCAGCGCATCGCGGGCACCGTTGTCACCGTTGCGGGCCCGAACGACCAACTGCAGGTCCTCCAGCTCCCGCTGGATCCTCTGCGGCGAGCGAACTGCCGTGGCTGTGCGAGCGGACATGTCGTCTCCCGGGAATGGTTTACAAGCGACACTCGAGTTCAGCTTGAGACTTCTACAGGAACTCTCAGGCTCAACTTGAGGCCGAAAGATAGCAGGGTCGACTGGAAGTTACAAGAGCACTTGCAAAATTCCAACTCGCTAGTCTTGGGCGCGCCGCAGCCGCTCCAGACGCGCCCGGGTCAACTCGTCCAGACGATCGGCGAGATGTGACGGCGCGAACGGCTGTGCCGGCTGCTCGGGGAGGTCGTGCAGGAACGTTTGCGAGCTCAACTTGCGAACCTCCTGGCCGGCCGTGCCCCGAACCGCGACATCGGAGGAGACGAGACAGACCTGCTCGTGAGCCCGGTGCTCAGCCGCGAGCCGTTCGAGCAGCGCGTCAGCGTGATCGGCGTAGCGCACCTCCAGCGGGCCGTACGCACGCTCCTCGCCCACGCCATCGAAGACAACCACTCCACGTGCGCCGGCGAGCGCCACGAAGCTGGCGAGCCGATCGACCAACTCAGCGGGGCTCCCGAAATCGCCGGCGTGCAGCAGGTTGTAACCGTCGAAGAGGTAGAGCGTCGACTCAGCCACCGCGCTGCCGCTTTGCCTCGTAGAGCAGGACGGCTGCGGCAACGCTGACGTTCAGCGACTCCACGTGTCCGGCCAGCGGGATCGAGACTGCCGCATCGCACTTCCGGCGTACGAGCGGCCGCAGACCCTTGCCCTCGGCGCCGAAGACGAGTGCGAGACCGCCCGACAGATCGGTCTCCCACATCGGCGGGGCCTCGGCCGCTGCTGCGAACACCCAGAGATCGCCACTCTTCACATCACCGAGCCAACGCGCGAGGTTCGGGACGACAGCGACGGGAAGATGCTCGACCGCCCCGGCCGACGCGCGGCAGACCGCAGGAGTCACTCGCGCGGTGTTGTGCGCGGGCAGGATCACGCCGGTCGCGCCCGCACCCTCGGCGCTGCGGCAGACGGCGCCGAGGTTGCGCGGGTCGGTGACCTGGTCGAGGCAGGCCAGCAGCGGTCGTTCGACGGCCGCGAGTTCATAGGCGTCCGCGTAGCGAAAGGGCTCACATGCCGCGACGACGCCCTGGTGGTCGCGCGTCCCGGCCAAATCGGTGAGCTCGCGCTCGGCTTTGACCTGGACGCGCTTGCGCTCCTGCAGCCACGGCTCCGAGGCGAGTGTTCGCTGCGTGGCGTGCACCTCGAGAACTTCGCGAGGCCCGCGGAGAGCCTCGCGCACCGCCCGTCGCCCGTAGACGAGCTCGGCCGTCAACGCGGTACAAGATCGTAGCCGTCGGCGCCGTCCCTGATCTCCCAGCCGCGCTCCCCGAGCCTGCGTCGAGCGTCGTCGGCGGCGTCGTAGTCGCCGCGGCCGCGCGCCGCCTCCCGCTCTTCGGCGAGGGCGACGATCTCCGGCGGGGCGTTTGCGGACTCGGCGAGCGAGTCGAGCCCGAACAGGTTGAGGCCACGCCGCAACAGATCGTGATCCCGCCACGAGTGGAGCACGGCCAGCGCCTGGGGCGTGTTGAAGTCGTCCTCCAGAACGGCCTCGAGATCCTCCCAATGGCCTCCGGCGGAGGATGGCCCACGGAAGACGTTGCGGAACCCTTCGACCTGCGCCCGCGCGGCGGCCAGCGTCTCTGCGGAGAAGTCGATCGGGCTGCGCCAGTGGGCGGTCAGGAAGAAGAGCAGCACCGTCTCCCTCCCCCACTCGTCGAGCACGTCTCGCAACGACGTCACGTTGCCGGCGGACTTGGACATCTTCTCGCCCACGAGGCGAAGCATCCCGTTGTGCATCCAGACCTGGGCAAAATCGTCGCCGAGCGCGCGTGACTGCGCAAGCTCGTTCTCGTGGTGGGGAAAGATCAAGTCGATCCCGCCGCCGTGGATCTCGAACTCGGGGCCGAGCTGCTCGTGCGCCATCACCGAGCACTCGATGTGCCAGCCCGGGCGGCCCCGTCCCCACGGCGAATCCCAGGAGAGGTCCTCGCCTGGCTTCGTCGACTTCCAGAGCGCGAAGTCCCTCGGGTCCTCCTTGCGCGGGTTCGGCTCCTGCTGTTCGACCTGATCGGGCCGCTGTCCGGAGAGCCGGCCGTAGAGAGGATCTCGAGCTACCCGGAAGTAGACGTCGCCCTCGACTTCGTAGGCCAGCCGATCACCGACCAGGTGCTCGATCGACGACACGATCGCCGGAATCGTCTCGGTCGCGCGCGGCTCGACATCGGGTCGCCCGAGGCCCAGGTCGTCGGTGTCCTCGATGTACCACCGCGCGGCACGGGCCGCGAGCTCGGCGCTCGGGCCGGGCGCGGCGAGGATCTTGTCGTCGACGTCGGTGATGTTCTCCGCGAGCTTCACGTCGTAGCCGCGACCAACCAGCCAGCGACGCAACCAGAGCGACAGCACGAAGGGCCTGGCGTTGCCGATGTGGATCCGCTGGTAGACCGTCGGGCCGCAGAAGTACATCCGGATCGGGCCGGGCGGCGGCGGCAGCTCCTCGACCCCGCGGGAGAGCGAGCTATAGAGCCGCATCGATCCGGCGCAGCGTCTCGTCGCGCGGCAGCGCGGCGATCACGGCCCAGAGCTCAGGGCCGTGCTCCCGTCCGGTCAGCGCGAGCCTGAGGACCTTGAGGTCGCCGCCGACCGCCTTCAGCTCGCGAAGCAGCGCTTTGGCCTCGAGTCCGTTGCTGCGGACCAGCTCGCGGAATCGCTCGAGCGTCGGCCTCGCCTCGGGTGGCAGCTCGGCAGCTAGCGGCTCGAGCACGTGCCGAGCGGCTTCCCTGGCCTCGTTCAGGTCGCGCGCTCCCCGCAATGCAGGCACCAGCTCGAGCGGCGCACCGGCAGCGGCCGCGAGTTGCTCGTCCGGCATCGCCGCAATCGCCTCGACCGCGAGCCGATGAATCCGGCCGAGGTCGTAGTGGACGTCGTGTCGCGGGATCCCGAGCTCCTCGAGATAGGCAACCACAGCCTGCGACGGGATCCCCTCGTCGCGGAGAGCCGCGACAGTCGCGCCCGGGGCGCGCTTTGCGAGCTTCTTTCCGTCCTCGCCGAGAATCAGCCCGTGGTGGACGTACTCCGGCGCGCGAGTGCCGAGCGCCTCGTGCAGGCGCTTGTGCAGAGCTTCGTTCGGGCGGTGGTCGTTGCCGCGGACGACGTGCGTGATTTGGAAGTCGGCATCGTCGACCACGCTCGCGAGGTGGTAGGTGGCGGTGCCGTCGGGACGTAGAAGCGTAATCCCGTCGAAGCGCTCGCCGAGCTCCTCGGCGGCCTCCCGGTAGCGGACCTGCCGTGAGCTTTGCCGAACCGGCCCTTCATCCCAGTCGAGCCCGAGCCAGCGGAGGTCGTCGATGATCGCCTCCTCTCCGCCGGGGACGTTGCGGGCCGGGTCGGTGTCGTCGATCCGGAGCAGGAACCAGTCGCCGAAGCGTCTGTTCGCGACGGCGCTGAGGGCGTTGCCGACGTGCAGCGAGCCCGTCGGGCTGGGCGCGAACCGGACGCGCTTCATTCCGCGACGAAACTTACACTTGGCCTCCGTGCGAGACGCCCTGCTCGCCTGGTATGCCGCGAACGGCCGCGATCTTCCCTGGCGGCATACGCGAGACCCGTACGCGATTCTCGTCTCGGAGGTGATGCTCCAGCAAACGCAGGTGGCGCGAGTCGTGCCCCGGTACCTCGAATGGCTCGAGCGCTGGCCGACGGTGAAGGCTCTCGGCAGCGCTTCGACCGCGGAGGTGATTCGCGCCTGGCAGGGGCTCGGCTACAACCGGCGGGCCGTCAACCTGCACCGCGCGGCTCGCATCGTGGCTCGGTCGGGATGGCCCGAGGACTTGACCGAGCTGCCCGGCGTCGGGCGCTACACGGCTGACGCGGTCGGGTGCTTCGCGCTGGGGCACCCTGCCTTGCCAGTCGACACGAACATCGCACGCGTGCAGGAGCGAACGGCGTTCGCGTTCAACCACGAGTGCGCCCAGGCGCTCTTCGATCTCGGGCGAGAGGTCTGCTTGGCGCGCGTGCCCCGCTGCGAGGTGTGCCCGCTCGCCTCGGGTTGCCCATCGCGTGGCCGCCGGTACGAGCCGGCGCGACGACAGTCGGCCTTCGAGGGCTCGTTCCGCCAGAGGCGTTCCGGAGTTCTACGACTCGTCGCAGAGGCCGCCCGCCCGGTAGACGAGCTGGACGGGGAAGCAGTGGCATCCCTGGAGCGCGACGGCCTCGTGACGCTCGCCGACGGCTTTGTCGCACTGCCGAGCTGAGGGTTGCCTTCGCACTCCATTACAGGTTCACGCGCGCCCGCGCGCGTAACCCCGCCCAAGGGTGGGGAGTGCGTCCCTAGGGTCAGCTTAGCGGCGAGAGTCGCACGTGTCTGTGTCGATTCTGAGCCAATTTTGGCGCGGGCCCGGACGCGGCTCAGCGAGTGAGGAGCGCTACGGCCTGGGCGGCCAGACCCTCGCCACGGCCCGTGAAGCCGAGCCGGTCGGTCGTCGTCGCACGCACGGTGACGAGGCCGCGATCCACGCATAAGGCCTCTGCGAGTCGCGCCTGCATCTCCTCGCGCCGCGGCGCGAGGCGGGGCTGCTCGCCAATCAGTACGCAGTCTGCATTGACGAGCCCCCAACCGTCGGCGCAGACCCGGTGCCAGGCGTGCGTCAGCAGATCCAGAGAGCGGGCGCCCCTGTAGCGCTCATCGCCGGACGGGAAGAACGACCCGAGATCGCCGAGCCCGGCGGCCCCCAGCACGGCGTCAGTCAGCGCGTGAGCGATCACGTCCCCATCGGAATGCCCCGCGAGACCTCGCTCCGACTCGAACTCGACGCCGCCGAGGACGAGCGGCACTCCCGCCTCGAGCGCATGCGCGTCAACGCCGATCCCGACGCGGTACTCGCTCATCCGAGCGGCTCCTGCCGCCGCCGTCGGCCGTCGAAGACGCTCACGGTCGTGAATCCTGCCGTCTCCGCCAGGTCGAGCGCCTGGTCGAAATCCCGGCCGACCAGGCCGGGCACGTGAGCGTCCGAGGCGAGCGTGATCGGCAGCTCAAGCGCGAGAAATTCTCTATCCGGATACAGCTCGCCGACCGGCTTGCGCAGGCCCGCGGTCGAGATCTCGAGCGCGACGTCGGCGCCGGCGACCCGCTCGTAGAACCCGCCCAACTCGCCGTCGGGGCGCTGGCCATAGATCTTCGCGAGGTCGGGATGTGCCAGCACGTCGACCGCGCCGCTCCACGCGAGCTCCCCGAGCGCTTCGAAGTAAAGCTCCCACACGTCCACCACGGTCCGACCCACCCAGATGCCTGGCCGCTGGTCGACCGCCTCGCCGTCGATCCAGTGCACCGAGCCGAGCAGGTAGTCCCACGGGTACGACCGGAGGATCTCGTCGAGGCGCGGTTGCAGCGGCCCGACGAAATCGACCTCGAGGCCGAGCTTGACCGGGAGACCTTGCCGCTTCGCCTCCAGGACGGCATCGCAGTAGGCGTCGAGGTCGTAGACGCAGCGCTCGGTCTGGTAGGGGAGGCTCCAGATCTCGCGCGTCTGCCGGAAGTAGTAGACGTGCTCTGTCAGCCCGATCTCGTCGACGCCGGCGACCGCGGCAGCCTCCACGAAGCGCTCGACCGCCTCGACCGTATGGTCGATCTCCTCCGCGGGATTGCGGAGGTGCATGTGGTAATCGACGATCACGCGCGCAGCCAGCCCTCGACGAGCGCCAGATCCCCTGGCCCAGTCACCTTCAGGAGTCGCGGGTCGCCGGGCACAACCTTGATCCGCCCACCCCGCGCCTCGACGAGTGACGCGCAGTCGCTCGCTTCCGACAGATCGCCTGCGAACGCTCGCCGCAGCGCAGCGAGCGCGAACGCCTGTGGCGTCTGCACCGCCATCAGCTCGCTCCGCGCGAGCGTCTCGATAACGGCGTCGCCCTCCACCCGTTTCACGGTGTCGGCGATCGGCAGGCCCGGAACCGCTCCGTCCCAGCCTTCTCCGAGCGGGTCGAGCACCCGCTCGATCACCTCCTCGGGCAGCAGCGGCCGCGCGGCGTCGTGGACGAGCACCGCGGCCGCCTCGTCTGGCACTTCCGCCAGACCGAGTCGCACGGAATCGGCTCGCGTCTCGCCGCCGGCGACGCTCGCGCTCACCTTGCCGCAGCCGAGCTCCTCGGCGAGCAGGATCGCAGGCTCCTCCCAGCCGGCCGGTACGACGAGGACGATCGCGTCGATCCAATCAGAGCCCTCGAGCCGCTCGAGGCTCTCGGCGAGCAACGGACGCTCGCCGAGCCGGACGAATGCCTTCGGGCGCTCCGACCCGAGCCGCTCGCCCCTACCCCCGGCAGCGAGGACGGCCCAGACGCTCAAGCGCCCCCGCCGCTAGACCGCGGCGCTGACCTTCGACTTCTTCTTGCTGGGGCTGACGGTGGAGAGGACCTCGTCGAGCCAGGCGGCTGCCTCGTCCTCGTCCATCTGCTTCGCGTACATCAGCTCGCTTGCGAGGATCTTCTTGGCCTTGACGAACATCTGCTTCTCGCCGGTCGAGAGCCCCTTCTCGTGGTCGCGGAGCGACAGATTCCGAACGACCTCGGCCAACTCGAAGATGTCGCCGGTCTTCATCTTGTCGCGGTTGTGCTTGAAGCGGCGGTTCCAGTTCTTCGGCATCGCCGAGCCGTTGCCGGTCAGCGCCTTCAACACCTTCTCGACGGTCACCTCGTCGATCACGCGCCGGAGACCGACCTTCTCGGCGTTCTCGCTAGGCACGTTCACGGTCATGTCGTTGTGCAGGATCTGGATGGTCAGGTACTCACGCTTCGTGCCGAGCACCTCGCGTGTCTCCCGCTTCACGACCGTCCCTGCCCCGTGGTGCGGATACACCACCTTGTCGCCGACCTTGTACAACCCGGTCCCCTTTCCGCCCATTAGTCGCCAAGCCGCCGGCGTGAAAAACCGCCAGCGGACGCCTAAGCAGTGTAGCGGAATCGGCTCAAAAAAGCCATTTTCCGGCAGTTTTCCGCTAGTTACGCTGAAAAAGCCCTGCTGAACGCGGACTAGGTCTTGGCAGACGCATGGGATCCGAGGCCGGCGGCGATCGCATCCTTGATCGTCCCAGCTTCGATCACTTTCGGCTTGCCCGTTCCGGTCGTGCCGGCGGGAGCCAGCACGGTGTGAAGGCCGAGCTTCCGGCACTCCTCGAGCCGCCGGTCGGACTGGGTCGCGGCGCGAAGGCGGCCCGTGAGGCCGAGCTCGCCGAAGGCCGCGAGGCCGTCGGTGACCGCCGAGCCTCGCGCCGCCGAGGCAATCGCCAACGCAACGGCCAGATCCGCGCCCGGCTCGTCGATCCGGAGACCACCGGCGACGTTCACGAAGACATCGGCCTGGCCGAGCGCAACGCGCGCGTGGCGGCCGAGCACGGCGACGATCATCGCGAGGCGCTTGGGGTCGACACCCGTCGCGACGCGTCGCGGCATTGCCAGGTCGGTCGGCGAGACGAGCGCCTGGATCTCGAGCAGGATCGGCCGCGTGCCTTCGAGCGCGCACGCGACGGCCGAGCCGATCTCGCCTTGCTCCCGCCGGCCGAAGAGCTCCGAAGGATCGGCAACGCCCATGAGCCCCGTCCCGGTCATCTCGAAGACACCGAGCTCGTTCGTCGAGCCGAAGCGATTCTTGACCGCGCGCAGCACCCGGTGCTCGCGGTAGCGGTCGCCCTCGAACTGCAGCACGCAGTCGACGAGATGCTCGAGGACTCGCGGGCCGGCGACCGCTCCGTCCTTCGTCACGTGGCCGACGAGGAAGACCGCGACCCCGGACTCCTTCGCGACTCGCAGCAGACGGGAGGCGGCCTCGCGCACCTGCGCCACCGACCCGGGGGCCGAGCCGAGCTCGGCCGAGTAGAGCGTCTGAACGGAGTCGATCACGCAGACGTCCGGCCGCTCGCGCTCGAGGGTCTCGCAGACCGCGTCGAGCTCGGTCTCGGCGAGGATCTCGACGCGCTCGGCACCGCCGAGGCGGGCGGCGCGCAACTTCACCTGTGCCGTCGACTCCTCGCCCGTGACGAGCAGCGCCCGCCGATCCTTCGAGATCGCCGCCAGCGCCATCAGGAGGAGCGTCGACTTGCCGACGCCCGGCTCGCCGCCGACCAACACGAGCGACGCGGGAACGAGCCCTCCGCCGAGCACCCGGTCGAGCTCCGGCACGCCGGTCGGGATCCGCTCCGATTCTTCCGCCACGACCTCGACGAGCCGCAGCAAGGGTTTCGGCGGCGCCTGTGCGTGGATGACCTTGCCGATCACCTCCTCGACGAGCGTGCCGAACGAGCCGCAACTGGGACAGCGACCGAGCCACCGGCCGGTCGTGTACCCGCACTCGGAGCAGGCATGTTGAAGCGCGGGCTTGGCCACGAAGCCAGTCTAGGGGCGGGTCCCGATGGCGTCTGTGCCGGCTTCGTGACGGCTTATGCCCATCCGGGCCGACAGGCGAGAATGATGTCCATGACGGTTCCGGTGCGCGACGCCCTCTCCGCTTTCGGTGCCGATCTGGCGCGCAACTTCGCAGCGGCGTCGACGGTTCCGGCCCAAGCCGAAGATCAGCTGAAGGCGCCGGTGAAGGCGCTGCTCGAGGAAATCGCCGAGGGCGTGGTCGCCCGAACGGAAGCCTCCAGCGACGAGCCCGGCGTGCGACCTGACTTGGGCGTTTCGGTCGGGGGCGCCCTCACGGGCCACGTCGAGCTGAAGGCGCCCGGCAAAGGGGCAGACGCCACCAAGTTCAAGGACGAGCACGACCGGGCGCAGTTCAAGCGGCTCGCCGGTCACCCCAACCTGCTCTATACGGACGGGAACGACTGGGCCCTCTACCGGAAGGGCGCGCGCGTCGGGAACGTCGTCCGCGCGTCAGGCGATGTCACCACACAGGGAGCCGCCGCCTATACGGACGGCGACTGCGCGGCTCTCGACCTCGTGCTTCGCGACTTCCTCGGCTGGGAGCCGATCGTTCCGCGCTCCCCCAAGGCCCTCGCGGAGCTGCTCGCGCCGTTGACCCGCCTTCTGCGGGAGGGAGTCGAAGTAGCGCTTGCAAGTCCCGATAGCGCGCTGGCTCACCTCGCCCGTGAATGGCGAGACGTCTTCTTTCCGGACGCCGACGACGCCCAGTTCGCGGACGCGTATGCACAGACGGTCATGTACGCGCTGCTGCTGGCTCGCGTCGAGGGCGCCGCGAAACTCGAGAGGGAGGCCGCCGATCGACTCGACGAGAAGCACGGGCTGCTCGCGCAAGTCCTGCGCGTGCTCGCCCAGCCCCAGGCCCGTAAGGAAGTTAAGGCTCCAGCGGAGCTCCTCGAACGGACGATCGAGGCCGTCGATCCCGCGGCACTCCAGACGGGCGAAGGCGAGAAGGACGTCTGGCTGTACTTCTACGAAGACTTCCTCGCCGCCTACGACCCAAAGCTCCGGAAGCAGAGCGGCGTGTACTACACGCCCGCCGAGGTAGTGCAGGCACAGGTGAAACTCGTCGCGGAGTTGCTGCGGGAGAGATTCGACAGGGACTTAGGGCCTATCCCGGTTGGGCGAGAGCGAGTCGAGCGGTATGGGCTTTTTTGAAGGCGATCAGGCCGCTGGCGAGTTGGAGGAGGGCGAGGTGGTTCTCGTCTTTCTTTGACCAGCGGATCAGCAGCGCCCGGTTGCGGT
>JBBQTQ010000020.1:0-34869 GCA_038213135.1 Gaiellales bacterium | reverse complement strand
GACATCTGGTCGAGCGGGCCGGACGGCGATACGGTCGTCGCATGTCTGCTGCGCTGCTCCTCGCCGATGGCGAGCCCAACGGATCCGCGCTCGAGCAGCACCTGACCGCTCACGGGTACGACGTGCTTCGCGTCGCCGCGTCCGAGGAGGCGCTCGACATCGCCGAGCGCGCCCGGCCCGATCTCGTGCTCGTCGCGGACGAGCTGGACGTCACCGACCGGCTGCGGGCACGCGACTCGCGCGTGCCCGTGATCGTGCTCGGCCGCGAGCAGGCGGGCGCGATCGACCGCGTGCGCGCGTTCGCGCGCGGCTGTGACGACTACGTGGCCCAGCCGTTCGTCTACGAGGAGCTGCTCTGGCGGATCCGCGCGGTGCTGCGCCGGTCTGCGCGGACCGAGCCGGAGACGATTCAGGTGGCCGAGATCTACGTCGACCGACTGACGCGCTGCGTGACGGTTGCCGGGCGCCGGGTCTTGCTGGCCGCGCGCGAGTACGAGCTCCTGCTGAAGCTGGCGAGCGAGCCGACGCGCGTGTTCACCAAGGAAGAGCTGCTGCGCGAGGTGTGGGGATTCCGCTCGTTGGGGCGAACGCGGACACTCGACTCCCACGCCTCGCGCCTGCGGCGCAAGCTCTGCGCCGACGGCGAAGCTCGCTACGTCCTGAACGTCTGGGGCGTCGGCTACCGCCTGCTCGAGCCGGCACAGCCCTCGGCGTAGCGTCGCGACCCCTTCGAGCGCGTCTGTCCATTCGAGCCATTGACCGGTGACTGTCACCGGTCATGGCCCTTCGGGACCGGCGGCTCAGCCCTCGGGGTAGCGGCCTGGCGGCGGTTGCCAGAGCTCGAAGCGGTTGCCCTCCGGGTCGGTGGCCCAGCCGAAGCGGCCGTGCTCGGACTCCTCGACTCGCTCGTCCACCTCGACGCCCCCCACGCGGAGCTGCTCGAGCATCGCGTCGAGGTCGGCGACGCGGTAGTTGAGCATCGACCGCTGCTCCGCTCGCCCGAAGTAGCTGTCGTCTTCGCCCATCAGGTGCTAGACCGTCACGTCGCCCAACTCCGCACGGAAGACGGTGCCGCCGAACGGCTGCAGCTCGATCCCGAGTTGCTCCGCGTACCAGGCGCGCAACTTCTCCGGCTCACGTGCGCGGACGAAGACGCCGCCGATGCCCAGCACGCGGTCGCTCACAGCGATAACTCTCCCAGAGCGCCCTCCAGCTCGAGCAGCGACCGCTTGCGGTGCAGGCCGCCGCCGTAGCCCGTGAGGCTGCCGTTCGAGCCGACGACGCGGTGGCACGGCAGGACGATCGGCACCGGGTTCTTGTTCATCGCACCGCCGACGGCGCGTGCCGCGCGTGGATGGCCGACCTTGGCCGCCAGCGCGCCGTAGGTCGTCAGCTGGCCAAATGGGACGAGCGCGAGCTCGGCCAGCACGAGCCGGTGGAACTCCGGGACGTAGCGCAGGTCGGTCTCGAGGTCGAAGTCCGTACGCGTGCCCTCGAAGTACTCGTCGAGCTGGCGCTTGACCGGGTCGAGACGCTGGGGCACCCGCAGCACCCGCCGGCCGTAGAGCGAGGCGAGGCGCTCCTCGCCGCCGGCCGGGTCGAAGTAGATCCGGCACAACCCGCGATCAGTCGTGGCGACGAGCAACTCGCCGACCGGCGTGTCGGCCAGGTCGTACGCGACGTCGACGAGACCCGCGGAGACCGCGGCTTCGCGGAAACGGCCGTCGAGCTCGGGTGAGACGGTCATGAAAGCTCCTTTCGCAAGCGGCGGACTCCGGACGAGGCGGCCTGGCGTGCCGCTTCGGCGCTCGCGCCGATCGCAGCTCCGATCTGCTCGTAGCTGAGGTCGTAGCCGTAGCGCAGCACGACCGCCCGGCGTTCCTTCGGCGGCAGGCCGTCGGTCATGTCCTTCAACTCCGCATAGGCGGGGGGCTGGTCGACGGACTCGAGGTCCGGAACCTCGGCGCCGTCGTATGGGCGGCGTGAGGTGTCGATGGCGACGTTCGAGGCGATGGTCAATACCCAGGCGCGCAGGTTCTCGGTGTGCTGGAGACGCGGGTAGGCTCGCAACGCTCGCAGGAACGTCTCCTGGAAGGCGTCCTCCGCGCGCTGGCGCCCGAGCCGCCGGGTCAGGAGCCGGTAGACCTGGTCGCGGTGCTCTGCGTAGAAGCTCTCGAACGGCGGCACGTGCACGCGCTCCATCATTCTCCTTAACGCGGCCGAACCCCGAGTTGTGAGACTGCGGCCATGCGTTTCGCGGTCGTCGGGCACGTCGAGTGGATCGAGTTCGTCCGAGTGTCGCGCGTGCCCGCGCAGGGCGAAATCGTGCACGCGGACGAGGCCTGGGCGGAACCGGGCGGGGGCGGGGGAGTGGCGGCGGTGCAGCTCGCCAAGCTCGCCGGCCGCTGCGACTTCTTCACGGCGCTCGGCGGCGACGAGCTCGGACTCCGTTCCGAGCAGACGCTCACCTCGCTCGGCGTGCGGCTCCACGTCGCCTGGCGACCGGAGCCACAGCGCCGCGCCGTCGTCTTCGTCGACCAGGCGGGCGAGCGGACGATCACCGTCGTCGGCGACCGGCTCGTCGCGCAACGTGACGACCCGCTGCCCTGGGACGAGCTGGCGCGGATGGACGCCGTCTACTTCACGGGCGGCGACGCCGACGCGGTTCGCGCCGCCCGCGCTGCGCGGGTGCTCGTCGCGACGCCCCGCGCACTCGACGTGCTCCGCGAGGCGGGACTCGAGCTGGATGCCCTCGTGGGCAGCAGCCGCGATGCCGGCGAGGTCTACCGGCCCGGCGACCTCGAGCCACCGCCGCGGCTGGTCGTCCGGACCGCAGGAGCCGAGGGCGGTGTCGCGAAGCCCGGCGGCCCTTTCCCTGCGGCCTCGCTCCCGGGCCTGATCGTCGATTCCTACGGCGCCGGCGACTCGTTCGCGGCCGGCCTCACCTACGGGCTCGCACATCCGTGGGAGCTGCAGGCGACGCTGGCGTTCGCGGCCCGCTGCGGGGCCCATGCGCTGACCGGGCGCGGTGCCTTCGCGGGCCAACTCGCATTCTGATCGAGAGTGGAAGAAAAGGGTTGCGAAGTGGTGTGAAGTGGAGTAGAGTGGCGCGCAGTGGACGATGCTACTCGGTGAGCACGAGCACACGATCGATGAGAAGAACCGCCTCACCCTCCCGGCCAAGTTCCGTCAGGCCTTCGCGGACGGCGGTGTCGTCACGCGCGGGATGGACGGCTGTCTCTACGTCTACGGCCGGGAGCAATGGCAGGGGCTTCTCGACTCGCGGCTCGGTTCGCTCGACCCTCTCAGCCGAGACGACCGAATGATGCAGCGCCACTTCTTCTCCGGAGCAGCCGAGTTCGAGCCGGACAAGCAAGGCCGGATCAACGTGCCGTCGGCCCTGATCGACCACGCCAAGCTCGGCCGCGACGTCGTCGTCGCAGGTGTCTACGACCACCTCGAGATCTGGGACCGCGCCGCCTGGAGGGACCAGATGCGGGAAGTCGAAGGGAGTGCTGAGCATGTTGCCGAACGTCTTGCAACCAAGCGCGACTGATCATTTCCCGGTTCTCTGGGAGGAGGTGCGAGACCTCCTCGCCGTCCGGCCGGGCGACAATGTCGTCGACGCCACCTTCGGCGCCGGCGGCCACGCATCGCTGCTCGCCGCCGACCTCTCCGGTCGCGGCAAGCTGACCGCGATCGACCGCGACCCGGATGCGCGTGCCTACTTCGAGCGCTTCCGGCGCTCAACCGGGGTGCAGGCCCGCTTCCTGCGAGGCGAGTTCTCGACCGTCCTCGGCCAGCTCGCCGCGAACGGGATCAAGGCCGACGCGATCCTGCTCGACCTCGGCGTCTCCTCGATGCAGCTCGACCGGCCGGAGCGCGGGTTCTCGTACGCGACGGATGCGCCGCTCGACATGCGGATGGACCCCTCGGCCGAGCCGTCCGCCGCCGACCTCGTCAACGAGGAGGACGAGCGGGCGCTGGCCACCATCTTCCGGCGCTACGGCGAGGAGCGGTACGCGCGCCAGATCGCCCGCGCGATCGTCAGGCGCCGCAAGCAGGAGCCTTTCGAGCGGACCGGCGAGCTCGTCGAGACGATCAAGTCGGCGATCCCGGCACCGGCGCGGTTCGGTGAGGGTCACCCGGCCAAGCGCGTGTTCCAGGCGCTGCGGATCGCGGTCAACGACGAGCTCGGCGAGCTCGAGCGTGCCCTGCCCGCGGCGATCGAGATGCTGCGGCCGGGCGGCCGACTCGCGGTGATCAGCTTCCACTCGCTCGAGGATCGGATCGTCAAGCACACCTTCCGCGACGAGGAGCGTGGCTGCATCTGCCCGCCCGAGTTCCCGATCTGCAACTGCGGCCGCGAGCCGGTGCTGCGAGTGTTGACCCGCAAGGCAGTGCGCCCGGCCGCGCGTGAGCTGGCGGCGAACCCGCGCTCGGCCTCGGCAAAGCTGCGCGCAGCGGAGAAGGCTTAGCGATGTCCACGCTCGCCGAACCGGCGCCGGCAGTCCGCCGGCGGGCCGCCGCCCGGCCGAAGGTCAGGCGCGGCGTCCTCTGCATCGTGCTCGTCGGCCTCATGCTCGTCGGCGTCGTCGCGATCAACGTCGCGCTGCTGCGGCTCAACCTCCGGCTCGACAAGCTGACGCAGGAGCGGGCCAAGCTGCGCGCCGACAACGCGGCCCTGTCGTCGCAGCTCTCGAGCCAGCTCGCGACCGGGCGCATCCAGTCGCTCGCGCAGGCACAGGGGCTCGTGCCGGCCGCTGCGGACGCCACGACCTACGTCGACCTCCACCACTAGATGGGTGATGCCATGAGATCGCCGGTCTCGGGGCGCGAAGCGGACATCTTGCGGAGGCCGACTCCGCCGGCATCGGCAAGGGGTTCGCGGCCCAGACACGCCAGATCTCGCAGCCGAGCGCGCGAGATCGTGGCATCAACCATCTAATGACCGGGAGGCTCGCCAACCGGCGGCTTCGTCTCCTCCTCGTGCTCTTCGCCTTCGTCTTCGGTCTGACGCTCGTGCGGGCGGTCTACCTCCAAGTGGTGCGGGCGAGTGCGCTGACAAAGCTCGCGGCGACCCAGCACCGTGAGGTCCTCACGATCCCAGCCGGTCGCGGCACGATCTTTGATCGGACGGGCGTCCAGCTCGCGATCGGGGAGCAGGCGACGACCGTCTACGCCGATCCGCGCCAGACCCGGGATCCACGTGGTGTGGCCCTGGCGGCCGGCCGTGCGCTCGGCCTGAGTCCGAACGCGCTCTACCCGCTGCTCGTCGACAAGCGCAAGAGCTTCGTCTACCTGCAGCGGAAGGCCGATCCGGCGAAGGCGGCCGCGCTCGAGAAGAAGCGGCTCTCCGGCCTCGGCTTCTATCCCGAGGAGCGGCGCTCGTACCCGCAGCACACCGTAGGCGCCGAGGTGCTCGGCTACGCGGGTGTCGACAATCGGGGCTTGGCCGGGCTCGAGCTCGGGCTCGACTCGACGCTGACCGGCGCCCCGGGCAGGGAGACGGTCGTCAAGGATCCGTTCGGGCGGGCGGTCGATGTGATCGACGCGACGCCCGAGCGCCAGGGGCGGGACGTCTTCCTGACGCTCGACCACACGATGCAGGCGAATGCGGAGTCGGTGCTGCGGCAGACGGTGGCGAAGTGGCACGCGAAGGACGGGACGGCGATCGTGCTCGACCCGCACAGCGGCGCGATCCTGGCGATGGCCGTCGCGCCGACCTTCGACGCGAACCGCTACCCCTGGATCTCGCGCCAGTTCCAGCGGAACCGTGCGGTGACGGACACCTACGAACCGGGGTCGACGTTCAAGCTCGTGACGGTCGGGGCGGCGCTCTCGGAGGGCATCGTCTCGCCGTACTCGACGTTCAGCGTCCCCGAGTCGATCCAGGTCTCCGACCGGGTAATCCACGAGGCTGAGCAGCGCCCGACCGAGAACCTGAGCGTCTCGGACATGCTCGCGCGCTCGTCGAACGTGGGCACGGTGATGCTGGCCGAGCTCCTCGGCAAGGACAAGCTCGCGCAGTGGATCACGCGCTTCGGCTTCGGCCGCCTGACCGGAGTGGACTTCCCGGGCGAGAGTCCCGGCATCGTGCTGCCGGCCACCGAGTGGTCGGGATCGACGATCGGGAACGTGCCGATCGGGCAGGGGATCGCGGTCACGCCCGTCCAGCTCGCTTCCGCGTACGCCGCCGTGGCGAACCGGGGCGTCTGGCTGACGCCGCGCCTCGTCGACCATGTCGCCGGAGGCGGGCGTCCCTCGGTCGAGCGAAGGCGGGTGGTCTCAGCGGGCGTTGCGGGGGAGTTGATGACGATGCTCAAGAACGTGGTCGCGGACGGCACTGGGACGCTCGCGGCTGTCCCCGGCTACTCCGTGGCCGGGAAGACCGGAACCGCGGCCAAGCCGAACGCGGTCGGTGGCTACTCGGACACTCGGTACGTCGCGTCGTTCGTCGGCGTCGTGCCCGCGAATGCGCCCCGCCTCGTGGTGCTGGTCTCGATCGACGAGCCGCAGGGCGCGATCTTCGGCGGCGTCGTCGCCGCGCCCGCGTTCCAGCAGATCGCGCACTTCGACCTGCAGTACCTCGCGGTGCCTCCGGACGACCCGGCCTCGCTGGCCGCGGCCGCTACGGCGGTTCCTTAGTTACGGCGTACCCGGCCTCCTCCCCACTGCAATCGTAACGAGGAGCACGGGGTCCTCGCAATGGCCGTTTTGGCGAAAGCGCTGCATTTGGCACACTTTTGCCACAGTCCGGCGCGGGGGAACGAGCGATGGCCCTGTTAGACTCGGCCGTCGTGGACCTGGAGCGGCTGATCTCGGCGCTCGCTCCGACCGAGGTCATCGGGCGCGCGCCGGCGGAGATCCTCGAGCTCGCCTACGACCCCCGCCAGGTGCGGCCGGGGTCGCTCTTCTTCTGCGTTCCGGGTGATCGCGCCGACGGCCACGACTTCGCGCCCGAGGCCGTTGCGAACGGCGCAGTCGCATTCGTGGTGGAGCGACCGCTCTTGCTGTCCGTACCGCAGCTCGTCGTCGAGAGCGCGCGGGCCGCCATGCCCGTCGCCGCCGACGAGCTCTTCGGACGTCCCACCGAGGAGCTGCTCGTCGCGGCGGTCACCGGCACGAACGGCAAGACGACGACCGCCTTCCTCCTGCACGCGATTCTCGACGCGGCCGGGCTGCGGCCGGGTCTGCTCGGGACCGTCGAGAGTCGGATCGGCGACGAGCGCCGGCCGGCGACCCGTACCACCGCCGAGGCGATCGACCTGCAGCGCTCCTTCCGGGAGATGCTCGACGCCGGCAACCGGAGCTGCGCGATGGAGGCGACCTCGCACGGCTCGGCCCTCCGCCGACTCGACCGCGTCCGCTTCGCGGTGCTCGTCTTCACCAACCTGACCCAAGACCACCTCGACTTCCACGCCTCGCTCGAGGACTACTACGACGCGAAACGTCGACTCTTCACCGAGACGCTGTCCCCGGCGGCGGTGAACGTCGGCGACCCATACGGCCGCCGGCTCGCGGACGAGTTGCGAGCCCTCGGCCACCAGCGCCTGCGCACCTTCGGCTTCGCCGACGACGCCGACGTCCGCCCGCACGACCTCCACATGAACGTCCGACTGCTCGGCCGCTTCAACGTCGAAAACGTCCTCGGCGCGGTCGCGGCCGCGCAGCTGCTCGAGCTGCCGGCGGACGCGATCACGAGGGGGGTCGAAGCCGTCGAGGGTGTCCCCGGCCGCTTCGAGCCGGTGGACGAGGGACAGCCCTTCCGCGTGCTCGTCGACTACGCCCACACGCCCGACTCGCTCGAGAACGTCCTCGTGACAGCGCGGGAGCTGGCCGAAGGCCGCCTGATCTGCGTCTTCGGCTGCGGCGGCGACAGGGACCGCGGCAAGCGGCCGGAGATGGGGAGGATCGCCTCCGAGCTCAGCGACCTCGCGATCGTCACGTCCGACAACCCGCGCAGCGAGGACCCGACGGCGATCGTCGCAGAGATCGTCAAGGGGATGAGTGGCGACCACGTGGCCGAGATCGATCGCAGGGAGGCGATCGGCCGCGCGCTCGCCGCCGCGCAGCCCGGCGACGTCGTCGTGATCGCCGGGAAGGGACACGAGCAGGGTCAGGAGTTTGCCGACCGCAAGCTGCCCTTCGACGACCGCGACGTCGCCCGCGAAGCACTGCGAAGGCTCGGAGCGCACGCTTGATCGCACTGCCACTGGCGGAGGTCGAGGCGCTCGGCCGGCTGGACGCGGCTCCGTGGGCCGAGGAGATCATAGGTGTCCAGATCGACTCGCGGCGGATCGAGGAGGGCGACCTCTTCGTCTCGGTCGGGGAGGCAGGGGCGGCTTTCACCAAGCACGCCTTTGCGCGCGGCGCAGCCGCCACCCTGATCCCGGACGGCGCCTTCGCAGCGCTTGCCGCTCTCGCGCGGGCCGTCCGCGGCCGCAGCTCGGCGCAGGTGGTCGGGATCACCGGCTCGACTGCGAAGACCTCGACGAAGGACATCCTCGCCGCGATGTGCGCGCCGCTCGTCCCGACCGTGGCGGCCGAGGCGAGCTTCAACAACGAGCTCGGCGTGCCGCTGACGCTCTGCCGGCTCGAGCCCGAGACGGAGGTCTGCATCCTCGAGCTCGCGATGCGCGGGCTCGGACAGATCGCCGAGCTCTGTGAGATCGCGCAGCCCCAGATCGGCCTGATCACGAACATCGGCCCAGCGCATCTCGAGCTCGTCGGCTCGCTCGAGAAGGTGCTCGAGGCGAAGAGCGAGCTGATCGCCGGCCTGCCGCCGGGCGGGACTGCGATCGTGCCCGACGACTTCCCGGTTACCCGCGACGACATCGGGGTCGTCCGCTTCGGCGAGCCGGACGCGCGGGTCGAGGACGACCGGACGCTTCTGCGCTTCGACGGCCGCGAGGTCGAGCTGAACTTCACCGCCCGCCACCAGGCGCGCAACGCGCTCGCCGCGCTTTCCGCGGCCAGGGCGCTCGGCCTGACGATCGAGGGCCCGGTCGAAGTGGCCTTCAGCCGCTGGCGCGGCGAGGAGATGCCGCTGCCCGGCGGCGGCTTGCTGATCAACGACGCCTACAACGCCAACCCGCTGTCGATGCGAGCCGCCCTGGAGCATGCCGTCGACCGCGCTTCAGGTAGACGAGTCGTCGCGGTCCTCGGCGACATGGCCGAGCTCGGCCCCGACGCGCCGCGCTACCACCGCGAGCTCGGCGAGCTCGCCGCGCAGCTTGGCATCGAGGTGATCGGCGTCGGTGAGCTCGCGCGCGGATATGCCGCCGAGGCCTGGGCACCGAGCGCCGAGGGAGCAGTCGAGCTTGCGCGCGAGCACGTCCGCCCGGGAGACTGCGTCCTGGTGAAGGGCTCGAGGGCAGTGGGACTGGAGGTCGTGGCCGAGGCGCTCGCGGCGCGCACTAGTCAAGCCGACGGCGAAGCCGGAGGGCGCAACGGGGAGAGAGGGCTCGGCTTTGCCGAGCGCTCCCGGTTTCACACGCAGTGACCCGCGTTCTGGTCGCGGGCATTCTCGCCCTCGTCATCTCGATCCTCGTCGGCCCGCGCTTCATCCGCTTCCTCCGCGAGCGCGAGTACGGCCAGCAGATCCGCGAGGAGGGCCCGCAGCACCACGTCGCCAAGCAGGGCACGCCGACGATGGGCGGCCTGCTCGTCCTGATCGCCGCTGCGATCGCCTTCCTCGCGCTCAGCCGCTACAAGGCGACCGGTCTGACCGTCTTCTTCGCCGCGATCGGCTGCGGCGCGATCGGCTTCGCCGACGACTTCGTGAAGCTGACCCACCGCCGCTCGCTCGGGATCTCCGGCCGCTGGAAGATGCTGCTGCTCGCCGGCGTCACGGCCGGCGTCGCCTACGCGGCGCACCACCAGAAGCTGCCGACCACGCTCTACATCCCGGCGATCGGCGACATCAACCTCTCGTACGCGTGGTACTTGCTGCTCTTCCTCGTGATCGCCGGCGCCGCGAACGGCGGCAACCTCACAGACGGCGTCGACGGCCTTGCTGCCGGGACCGGGATGATCGCGCTCTTCACCTACACGGCGATGGCGATCGTCGCGTATATCCGGACGGGCAGCCCGGGCCATCGCTTCGACTCGCGGCTCGACCTCGCGATCATCGGCGCGGCGCTGATCGGCGGCCTCATCGGCTTCCTCTGGTACAACGCCTGGCCGGCCGAGGTCTTCATGGGCGACACTGGCTCGATGGCGATCGGCGGCGCGCTCGCCGCCTTCGCGATCATGACCAAGACGGTCTTCCTGCTCCTGCTGATCGGCGGCATCTACGTCGTCGAGGCGCTGTCGGTGATGATCCAGGTCTTCTTCTTCAAGTACCGCGGCAGACGCGTCTTCCTGATGGCGCCGATCCATCACCACTTCGAGATGAAGGCGTGGTCGGAGACGAAGATCATGGTGCGCTTCTGGATCACGACCGGGATCCTCTGCGCGGCCGGCTTCGCGCTCTACTACCGGTACTTCACGAGCTTCGTGCGGTGAGGGTGCTGGTGGTCGGCGCCGCCGAGCGCGCCCGTGAGGCGCTGGAGCAAGCCGGGGAAGACGGAGACGTGTTTCTCCTCGAGGAGACGGCCGACCGGCTCGAGGAGCTGGAGCTCGAGTGGCGCGATCCGCGCCTCTGGTTCCTGATCGGCTCGGGCGAGGTGCTGCCGCTCCTGGATCGCTCCGTCGACGTCGTGCTCGGCGAGGGCGCAGACGTCGAGCGCGTGCTCCGATGACCCTGCCCTCGCCGGTGCTCGTGCTCGGCCTGGCGCGATCGGGGCAGGCTGCGAGTGCGGCGCTCGCGCGACGCGGGGTGGAGGTGATCGGGGCGGACCGGACGCTCGGGAACGGCGAGGACGTCTCGCTGCTGGACGGCGTCGAGTTGGTCGTGAAGAGCCCGGGCGTCCCCGGCGAGGCGCTCCTCGTGGCGGAGGCGCGGCGGCGCGGAATCCCCGTCTGGTCCGAGCTCGAGCTCGGGTGGCGCCTGCTGCCGGACGTCCCGTTCGTCGGTGTGACGGGCACGAACGGCAAGACGACGACCGTCGAGCTGCTCGGCGCGATCTTCCGGGCCGCCGGAAAGGACGTGGCGGTGGCCGGCAACGTCGGCACGCCGTTGACCTCGATCGAGTCGGCCGAGTGGGTCGTCTGCGAGGTCTCCTCGTTCCAGCTCGAGGACGTGCACGAGTTCTCCTGCCGGGTCGCCGTCCTGCTCAACGTCGAGCCCGACCACCTCGACCGGCACGGCACCTTCGAGGCGTATCGCGACGCGAAGGAGCGGATCTTCGAGCGGGCCGAGATCACGGTCATCCCTCGCGACTCGAGGTATCCAGGCGTCGAGTTCTCGGCGGACGACCCGCTCCCGGCCGAGCCGCGCATCCCGGGAGCCCATAACCGCGAGAACGCGGCCGCCGCGACGGCCGCAGCCCGCGCAGCCGGGATCGGCGAGGAGGCGATCGCCGAGGGCCTGCGCAGCTTCCCCGGCGTCGCGCACCGCCTCGAGACCGTCGCGGAGGTGCGGGGCGTCCGCTACGTCAACGACTCGAAGGCGACGAACGTCGCGGCCGCCCTGCGCGCGCTCGCCGCTTACTCGAACGCTCCGGTGCACCTGATCCTCGGCGGGCGTAGCAAGGGCGAGAGCTTCGCGCCGCTCGCGACGGCGATCGGCCCGAACGTACGGACGGTCTACGTGATCGGCGAGACCGCGGACGAGCTGGCCGCCGCGATCCAGCCCGCAAAAGGCGCCGGCGACCTGGCGACCGCGCTCGAGCTCGCATCGCGAGCGGCCGTCCGCGGCGACGTCGTGCTGCTCTCCCCGGCCTGCACGAGCTTCGACCAGTTCGCCGACTACGAGGCTCGCGGCGAGGAGTTCCGACGCCTGGTGCAGAACCTGGAGGGGTGAAGAGGGGCCAGCGCCACCTCGAGTCGAACCTGCTCGTGCTCGTGACGCTCGGGCTCGTCGCGTTCGGGCTCGTCATGGTCTACAGCGCCACCTCGGCGGCTGCGGCCGTCGGCGGGCACGACCCGAGCTACTACCTGAAGCGGCAAGGCGTCTTCATCCTGCTCGGGATCGTGGCGATGGTCGTCGCCTCGCGGATGAACTACCGAGTCCTGCGCGCGCTGGCTCCGACGCTCGTCGTGGGCAGCCTCGCCCTGCTTGCCGCTGTGCTCGTGCTCGGCGACAAGGTGAACGGCGCACGCCGCTGGATCACCGTCGGCCCGACCAACTTCCAGCCCTCCGAGCTGGCGAAGCTCGCGTTCATCGTCTGGCTCGCCGCGCACCTGGCTCGCAATCCGGCCCCGCGCACCCTGAAGGAGCTCCTGAAGCCCGTCGGCCTGCTCCTCGCCGGCTTCGCCCTGCTCCTCCTCGCCGAGCCCGACCTCGGCACGACGATCGCCTTCGTGCTGACGCTCGGCGCGCTGCTCCTGATCGCCGGCTCGCCGCTGAAGACGCTCTTTCGCGGCGGTGCGATCGTCACCGCGCTCGGCCTGGCGGCGATCTACTTCGAGCCGTACCGCCGCGCGCGCATCTTCAGCTTCGTCAACCCCTGGCATGACGCGCAGGGCGCGGGCTTCCAGATCGTGCAGGCGCAGATCGGCCTCGGCTCGGGCGGCATCTTCGGGCGCGGCCTCGGCGCCAGCGTCGAGAAGATCTTCTACCTCACCGAGGCGCACACCGACATGATCGCGGCGATCATCGGCGAGGAGCTCGGGCTGGTCGGCCTGGCGGCGCTAATCGCCGCGTATCTGACCTTCGGCTATGCGGGGATCCGGATCTCGCTGCGCAGCCGCGACCCGTTCGGGAAGTTCCTCGCGGCGGGCCTGACGGTGCTCGTCTGCGGGCAGGCCGCGCTCAACCTCGCGGCCGTGGTCGGCATTGCGCCGCTGACCGGAGTACCGCTGCCGCTCGTCTCCTACGGGGGCACGAGTGTCGTGGTGGTGCTCGCGGCGGTGGGCATCCTCCTTAACATCGCTCGCAGCGATGTCCGCGCAGAAGCTCGCATGCCTGATCGCAGCCGGGGGGACGGGCGGCCACGTCTTGCCGTCGCTGGCGGTGGCGGAGGCCCTGAGCGCCCGCGGCGTCCGCGTGACGTTCGCCGGGTCGCCGGATCGCGTCGAAGCGCGGCTCGTACCTGAGGCGGGCTACGAGTTCGATCCGTTCCGCGTCGCGGGCTTCCCGCGGCGGCCGAGCCTGAGGCTCGCGCGCGCGCTCGGGCTCGCGGCCGCGGCGCCGGTAGCCTGCTCGCGGATCCTCGCGCGCCGCCGGCCCGACGTGGTGCTCGGTGGCGGCGGCTACGTGGCCGGGCCGATGGTGCTCGCAGCGGCCGGGCGGCGGATTCCGGCGGCCCTGATGGAGGCGGACTCGCATCTCGGTCTCGCCAACAGGCTCGCGGCGCCGTTCGCGCGCCGGGTCTTCCTCGCCTTCCCGGTGGCGAGCCGCGAGGGCGGCAAGTACCGCGTGACGGGCCGGCCGGTGCCCGCGAGCTCGCGCGTCGTGCCGCGCGAGGACGCGCGCCGCGCGTTCGAGCTGCCCGCCGAAGGGCCGGTCCTGCTCGTCTTCGGCGGCAGCCAGGGAGCGAAGAGCATCAACGAGCTCGTCGCCGCCGAGTTCGGTGCGGAGGGGCCGGCGGTGCTGCATCTCGCCGGCGAGCGCGACTACGAGTCGCTGCACGTCTCCAGACCGGACTACCGGCTGCTGCCGTACACGCACGATTTCGGCGCCGCGCTCGCCGCGGCCGACCTCGTGCTCGCGCGGGCGGGCGGGTCGGTCTGGGAGCTGGCCGCTGCGGGCAAGCCGGCGGTTCTCGTCCCCTATCCGCATGCGACCGCCGACCACCAGACCGGCAACGCGCGCTACTTCGAGCGGGCCGGCGGCGCGGTCGTCGTTCCCGAGCGCGAGCTCGAGCGCATCCCGGAGCTCGTCCGCTCGCTGCTCGCCGACCCGGCGCGGCTCGCCGAGATGGGTGCCGCGATGCGGGCCGCCGCCCGGCCCGACGCGGCGGAGGAGATCGCCGAGGAGCTGGTCGCGCTTGCGTCCGCTTGAGGGTCGCAGGCTCTGGTTCGCCGGCATCGGCGGCGCCGGGATGAGCGCGCTCGCGATCGTTGCGCGCGACTGGGGCGCGGAGGTCTCGGGCTGGGACAGGCATGAGACGCCGTACCTCGAGGCGCTCGCCGACGTCGCGATCGCGATCGCTCCGGAGCCGCCCGAGCCGCCCGCGGGAGCCGAGGCGATCGTCTCGACCGCCTTCGCCGGTCGCGTGGAGGGCCGTCGCCGCGGCGAGTTGCTCGCCGAGCTCGTGTCGCTCGCTCCTTCGATCGTCGTCGCGGGCGCTCACGGCAAGACGACCACTGCCGCGATGATCGCCTTCTGCCTCGACCGGCTCGATCTCGACCCGACCTTCCTGATCGGCGGCCAGGTTCCCCAGCTCGGCGGCAACGCACGCGCGGGCAGCGGTTGGCTCGTCGCAGAGGGCGACGAATCTGACCGCACGCTCGAGCTGTTGCGACCTCAGATCGGCGTCGTCACGAACGTCGACCTCGACCACCACTCGGAGTTCTGCTCACGAGCGGAAGTGGCCGAGCTCTTCGAGCGCTGGCTCGCCGAGCTGCCGCATACCGTGCGAGGCGAGGAGCTTCCACCGGTCGAGCTCGACCTGGCCGTCCCCGGCCAGCACAACCGCCGCAACGCAGCGGCGGCGCTGGCGGCGCTCGAGCTCGCCGGCGTGGCTCGCGCGGACGCCGAGCGCGTGATCGTCGACTACGAGGGCGCAGGCCGCCGGCTCGAGCTCCGCGGCGAGGTCGGCGGCGTCGCGGTCTACGACGACTACGCGCACAACCCGGCGAAGGTTGCAGCCGCGATCGCGTCGGCCCGCGAGCTGCGCCCGCAGGGCCGCGTGCTCGTCCTGTTCCAGCCGCATCTGTTCTCGCGAACTCGCCATGCGGCGCGGGAGCTCGCGATCGCTCTCGCGGCGGCCGACGCCGTGGCCGTGGCGGATGTCTACCCGGCGCGTGAGACCGCGGTTCCGGGCGTGACCGGGAAGCTCGTCATCGACGCGCTCAACGACGTGCGGCCCGGCTTCGTGCCCGCGTGGACACCGGACGCAGCCGACGGCGCGCGCTTCCTCGCCCGGCGCGCCCGCGCGGGCGACATCGTCCTCACCGCCGGAGCCGGCGACGTCGACCGCGCGGCAGAGACCGTCCTCGGGGGGCTCCGCTGATCGCGCTCGAGCAGGTCCCGCTCGCCAAGCTGACGACGGTCGGCATCGGCGGGCCGCCGACGGCGTTCGCGCGGACGCGGACGGTCGCGGAGCTCGCCGAGGCGCTCGCCTGGGCGGCCGACCACGGGCTGACCGTGATCCCGGTCGGGCTCGGCTCGAACCTGCTTGCGGCCGACGAGGGCATCGACGCGCTGGTCGTCCGCCTGGAGGGTGACCTGGCCGCGGTCGAGATCGAAGGAGATCTCCTGCGCGCGGGCGGGGGCGCCGCAAACGCCGTCTGCCTGCACCGCGCCCGCGCCGCCGGGCTCGGCGGCTTCGAGTTCGCCTGCGCGATCCCCGGCACCGCGGGAGGCGGAGTGCGCATGAACGCCGGCGCCTACGGCGGCGACTGGTCGGGCGTGCTCGAGCGGGCCCTGGTCGCCGACGGCGAGGGCTCGGCCTGGCTCTCGGCTGCCGAGCTCGACCTGACCTACCGGCACTCGAGCCTTCGCCCAGGGCAGGTCGTTGCGCGCGTGGAGTTCAGGTTGAGTCCACGCCCGCTCGACGAGATCCGCACCGCGATCGCCGAGCTGCAGTCGCAGCGCAAGGCTGCGCAGCCGACGAACAAGCGCACCTTCGGCAGCGTCTTCAAGAATCCCGACCACGAGCTCAGCGCGGGGCGGATGCTCGAAGCGTGCGGGCTGAAGGGCTTCCGGATCGGCGACGCGCTGATCTCGCCGCGGCACGCGAACTTCATCGAGAACGCGGGGCAGGCTCGTGCCGAAGACGCTCTGGCTCTGATGCGCGAGGCACGCAGACAGGCCCGCGAACAGTTCGGCGTCGAGCTCGAGCGCGAGGTCGAGCTGCTCGGGGATCTGCGGCTCGACGGGTAGGAGCGGCCGCCGGCGCGACGAATCTCGTCCGCGCGTGCGCAAGACACCTGGACGGGGGGGAGGCGGCGCAGAGCTCGTGGCCGTGCCCACGAGGCAGGCGCCGGCCGAGCGGTGGCTCCCGTCGACGCGCTCGATCCTCCTTGGCCTGCTCCTGGCGGTCGGTGGGATCGGCGCCTACTTCGGGATCGCGCGCAGCTCCGTGTTCGCAATCCGGACGATCGAGGTGCCAGGAGTGCCGCCCGGGGTCGCCGCGAAGGTGCGAGAGGAGCTCGCGCCCTCCGTCGGCTCGAACCTGATCGGCTTCGACACCGGCGCTGCCGCGCGCCGTCTGATCGCGCTGCCGCAGGTCGCCTCCGCGCAACTCGATCGCAGCTTCCCGAACACGCTCCGCGTGCTCGTGAAGCTCGAGGTGCCGGTGGCCGTGCTCCGGCAGGGCTCGAGCGCCTGGGTCGTGTCGGCGCGCGACCGCATCCTCCGCGAGCTGACCGCGAGGCCCTACCCTGCGTTGCCGCGGATCTGGGTCACTCACACCGCGGCGTTGGCGGTCAACTCCTCGGTAACGAGCGACCTGGCGCCCGCTGTCGCGAGCGCGACCGCGCTGATCGAGCTGCGGTTGTCCACAGGCGTTCGGTCGGTGGCCGTCCAGAACGGCTCGATCACCGCACAGCTCGCCTCCGGCGGCGAAATCCGGCTCGGCGACGATTCGCAGCTTCGCCTGAAGCTCGCGATCGCACGCAGGATCCTCTCGCTCGCGGGCGAATCTGCCTACGTCGACGTCAGCGTCCCAGACCGTCCGGTGTCGGCGAGCAACCCTCAAGTCGGAGGTTGAGGTTGAGACTTTGTCCACACAGCCCCTGTGAATTCCGCATTGACAGGCCGTGCGAGCGCACGTACTCTGCTGCCCGAGGAGCGCCCCGGCCGCCCCACCGTCCACTAGAGCTTCAGGTCGAGGCTGATCGAGCGTGAGAAACGAATCAGGCAACTACCTGGCAGTGATCAAAGTCATCGGCGTCGGTGGCGGCGGTACGAACGCCGTCAACCGGATGGTCGACGCCGGCCTGACCGGGGTCGAGTTCATTGCTGTGAACACGGACGCGCAGGCGCTCCTGATGAGCGACGCGGACGTGAAGATCCACATCGGCTCGAAGGTGACGCGCGGCCTCGGCGCCGGCGCGAACCCCGAGGTCGGTCTGGCCTCGGCGCAGGAGACACGCGACGAGCTGAAGGAGGCCCTCAAGGGCGCCGACATGATCTTCGTCACCGCCGGTGAGGGCGGTGGCACCGGCACAGGCGCTGCACCGGTCGTCGCAGAGATCGGCCGCGAGCTCGACGTTCTGACCGTCGGCGTCGTCACGAAGCCGTTCGCCTTCGAGGGACGGCGGCGCTCGTCGGTCGCCGAGGAGGGCATTGCCAACCTCCGCGACCAGGTCGACACGCTGATCGTGATCGAGAACGACCGGCTGCTGCAGGTCGTCGAGAAGCGGACGTCGGTCGTCGAGGCCTTCCGACTTGCCGACGACGTGCTCCGCCAGGGCGTCCAGGGCATCACCGACCTGATCACGATCCCCGGCCTCGTCAATCTCGACTTCGCCGACGTGCGCACGATCATGCGCGACGCCGGTTCGGCCCTGATGGGCATCGGCATCGCCTCGGGTGAGAACCGCGCGGCCGAGGCGGCACGCACCGCAGTCTCGTCCCCGCTGCTCGAGTCCTCGATCGAAGGCGCGACCGGCATCCTGCTGAACGTCACCGGCGGCAAAAACATCGGGCTCTTCGAGGTCAACGAGGCGGCCGAGGTCGTCACGAGCGCGGCGGACGCCGATGCGAACGTGATCTTCGGGGCAGTCATCGACGACTCGATCGGCGACGAGGTGCGGGTGACGGTGATCGCCACCGGCTTCGGGGCCAGGCGAACGACGCGTCCGCGGCGCGAGCGGATGCTGGTTCCGCAGACGACGCGTGAGCGCGAGCGGGCGGCGGGAGGCTTCGACATTCCTGCCGACGTGCTCGACGTTCCGTCGTTCCTGCGCGACGGCTGAGTAACTAGCATCCGCCCGGTGCAGACGCTGCGCCGGACGCCTCTCCACGAGCAGCACGTCGTCCTCGGCGCGCGCATGGTGCCGTTCGCGGGCTGGGAGATGCCTGTCCAGTACGACGGCGTCATTCCCGAGCATCGGGCCGTTCGCGAGGACGCGGGGGTCTTCGACGTCTCCCACATGGGCGAGTTCGAGGTGGAGGGGCCGCGCGCGAAGGAGCTGCTGCAGTCGGTGCTCTCGAACGACCTCGACCGGATCGGGCCGGGTCAGGCGCAGTACACGCTGCTGACGAACGAGCAAGGTGGGATCCTCGACGACCTGATCGTCTACCAGCTCGATCCGTTCCGCTTTCTGCTGGTGGTCAATGCCTCCAACCGCGACGCGGACTTCCGCTGGCTGCAGGAGCGGGAGCTGCGAGGGTCGGACGTTCGCGATGTCTCAGACGAGTACGCGCTGCTCGCGGTGCAGGGGCCGCGGTCGCTCGAGCGGCTCGGGCTAACGGAGGCACCAGCGTTCACCTTCGAGAACGGGGAGATCGACGGGATCGAGTGCATGGTCAACCGGACCGGCTACACGGGCGAGCTCGGCGTGGAGGTGCTCGTGGTGGCCGACGAGGCGGGCGCGCTCTGGGAGCGGGTGCTCGAGCGCGGTGTGAAGCCTTGCGGTCTCGGGGCGCGCGACAGCCTGCGGCTCGAGGTCTGTTACCCGCTGCACGGGAACGACATCGGTCCCGAGACGGATGCGATCTCGGCCGGGCTGGGCTGGACGTGCGCGCTCGACAAGGAGTTCACGGGCGTCGCCGAGCTGCGCAGGATCAAGGAGGAGGGGCCGGAGCGCCGGCTTGTCGCGTTCGTGATGGAGGACAAGGCGATTCCGCGCCAGGGGATGGCGATCGAGGAGGGCGGCGAGGTCACGTCCGGCACGCACTCGCCGATGCTCGACCAGGGAATCGGCATGGGTTACGTGCACTCCGAGCTCGCGGAGCCGGGCCAGGTGCTGACGGTCGACGTGCGGGGCCGGCCACGGCGGGCGCGCGTCGTTCCGAAACCGATCTACAAGCGAGAGGAGCGCTGAGTGGCAGCGGCTGAGAGCTATCCGGACGACTTGAAGTACCACCGCGAGCACGACTGGGCGCGGATCGAGGGCGACGAGGCGACGCTCGGCATCACCTGGTACGCGCAGGACTCGCTCGGCGAGCTCGTGCACTACGAGCCGCCCGACGAGGGTTCGACGCTTTCCAAGGACGGGCCGTACGGCGAGGTCGAATCCGTCAAAGCGGTCTCCGATCTGATCTCACCCCTCTCGGGCGAGGTGCTCGCCGTCAACCGGAAGGTCGTCGACGAGCCCGAGACGGTCAACGAGGATCCCTACGGCGACGGCTGGCTGGTGCGCGTCCGAATCGGCGATCCGAGCGAGGTCGACGGGCTGCTCGATGCCGAGTCGTACCGGAAGCTGCTCGCCGAGCAGTGACGCACCCGTACCTCTCGCTCACCGATGCCGACCGCGACGAGATGCTTGCGGCGATCGGCGTTGCGTCGATCGACGAGCTCTTCCGCGAGATCCCAACGGGGGTGCGCTTCTCGCGCGCGCTCGACCTGGAACCGGCGCTCTCGGAGCAGGAGATCGTCGAGCACCTCGAGCGGCTCGCCGCGAAGAACGTCCACACAGGCGTGGAGCTCTCCTTCCTGGGCGCCGGGATGTACGACCACTACGTGCCGGCGGTCGTGGACGCGGTCCTCTCGCGCGGGGAGTTCCTGACCGCCTACACGCCTTACCAGCCGGAGATGAGCCAGGGCGTTCTGCAGGCGATCTTCGAATACCAGACCGCAATCTGCGAGCTGACCGGAATGGACGTCTCGAACGCCTCCGGCTACGACGGTACGACGGTCGCCGCGGATGCGTGTTTCGTGGCCAAGCACGTCACCGGCCGCTCGAAGGTCGTCCTCTGCGAGGCGCTCAACCCTCAGGTGCGGCAGGTCGTCAAGACCTACGCCCCGGGGTTCGGGCTCGACGTGGTCGAGGTGCCCCACCGCGGCGGCACGACCGACCCGGACGAGCTGCGCGTGGCCGCGCGGGACGCGGCCTGCGTGATCTTCCAGCAGCCGAACTTCTTCGGCTGCCTCGAGCCCGCTCCGGACCTCGCCGCGGCGGCGAACGACGCGGAGGCGCTGGCCGTGGCGCATGTCGATCCGATCTCGCTCGGGGTTCTCGAGGCGCCAGGCCGCTACGGCTGCGCGCTCGCGATCGGCGAGGGCCAGGGCGCGGGCAACTACCTCTCCTACGGCGGCCCGCACTACGGGTTCCTCGCCGCCCGCTCGGAGTTCATCCGCCGGATGCCCGGCCGGATCGTCGGCGAGACGGTAGACGCCGCGGGCGAGCGCGGCTATGTCCTCACCCTGCAGACCCGCGAGCAACACATCCGCCGGGAGAAGGCGACCTCGAACATCACGACCAACCAGACGCTGCTGGCGCTGGCGGGCCTCGTCTATCTCACGTGGCTGGGTCCGCAGGGTTTGCGAGAGCTGGGGGAGACCTGCATGGCGCTCGGCGAGTACGCGAAGGAGCGGCTCGGGCTGCCGCTGTTGTTTCCTGAACGGGCAACGTTCAAGGAGTTTGCCGTGCGCGTCGGACGGAGCGGCCGTGACGCGATCCGCGAGGCGCGGTCGCAGGGAGTCCACCCTGGCTACGCACTCGGCCGTGACTATGAGGGCCTCGACGACGCGCTGCTCGTCTGCGTGACGGAGAAGCGGTCGCCAGCGGACATCGACCGGCTGGCCGAGGTGCTGGGACGATGAAGCTGATCTACGAGCGCTCCGAGGCAGGGCGGCGCGCCTCGGCGCTGCCGACCTACGACCTGCCGGCTGTCCAGGTGCCCGAGGAGCTGCGGCGCACCGAGCCGCCACGCCTGCCCGAGGTCGCAGAGCCCGAGCTCGTGCGCCACTTCACCGAGCTCTCCTCGCGCAACTTCGGAATCGACACGGGCTTCTACCCGCTCGGCTCGTGCACCATGAAGTACAACCCGCGAGTCAACGAGCGGGTCGTCGCGCTGCCCGGCTTCCGCGACCTCCACCCGCTGCAGGAGGAGGACGGCATCCAGGGCGCACTCGAGCTCGAGTGGCGGCTGCAGGAGATCCTCGCCGAGGTCTGCGGCCTCGACGCCGTGTCGCTGCAACCCGCGGCCGGCTCCCAGGGCGAGCTGACCGGGCTGCTGCTGATGCGCGCGTACTTCGCCGATCGGGGGGAGCTCGAGCAGCGCCGGAAGATCGTGATCCCGGATACGGCGCACGGCACGAATCCCGCCTCGGTGACGATGACCGGCTTCGAGCTGACCGGGGTGAAGACGGACGCCCGCGGGAACATCGACGTCGAGGATCTCCGCGCAAAGGTCGACGAGCGCACGGCGGGCCTGATGCTCACGAACCCCTCGACGCTCGGCCTCTTCGACGAGCACGTCGAGGAGATCGCCGCGATCTTTCACGACGCCGGAGCGCTCATGTACTACGACGGAGCGAACCTGAACGCCGTCTGCGGAATCTCCCGGCCGGGAGACATGGGTTTCGACATCGTCCACATCAACCTGCACAAGACCTTCTCGCAGCCGCACGGGGGCGGCGGGCCCGGTGGAGGCCCGATTGCCGTGCGGAAGAGCCTCGAGCCGTTCCTGCCCGTGCCGGCGATCGTCCGGGAGGGCGATGTGTTCCGCCTCGACTACGACCGTCCGCGCTCGATCGGCAAGGTGCGCGGCTACACCGGGCCGTTCGGTGTCTTCGTCCGGTCGTACGCGTTCATCCGCGCCTACGGGCCGGCGCTGAAGGAGATGTCAGAGGTGGCAGTGCTGAATGCGAACTACCTGCTCGCGCGCTTGAAGGGCGCGTACGAGCTGCCCTTCGACCGGCTCTGCATGCACGAGTTCGTGCTCTCGGCGCGGCGACTGAAGCGCGAGCACGGCACGAGTGCGCTGGACGTCGCAAAGCGGCTGATGGACTACGGCTTCCATCCGCCCACGGTCTACTTTCCCTTGATCGTCCCGGAGGCGTTGATGATCGAGCCGACGGAGACCGAGGCGAAGGAGACTCTCGACGCGTTCTGCGAGGCGATGCTCGCGATCGCTCGCGAAGCGAAGGATCAACCGGAGCTCCTCAAGGAGGCGCCGCATGCCCGCCCCGTGCGTCGGCTCGACGAGGTGAAGGCCGCGAAGCGCGCGGTCGTCAAGTATGGCTTCGAGGAGCATCCTGACCTGTCGATCGGCGCCGCCGAGGCGACCGCGGTGGAAGCGCCGAAGGGCGTCTAGCCGGGCTCAGACCCATACCCCCACCCTTGGGTGGGGA
Organism: Gaiellales bacterium; assembly: GCA_038213135.1. Taxonomy (GTDB): domain Bacteria; phylum Actinomycetota; class Thermoleophilia; order Gaiellales; family Gaiellaceae; genus JBBQTQ01. The sequence goes on along the minus strand of JBBQTQ010000020.1, from coordinate 12,409 downwards.
AGAAACCCGCCTCCCTCACGGTCGACGATAACGGTCGCGGGCGCTCGGGTTTGTGCCGATTGTGCGTCGAGTTCTCCACTCCCCGGCGTGACCTCCTAGTGAGGTGGCCGGGCGCTCAGCGGGCCGCGCGCGCCGCGACGAAGGCGGCCCAGCCGCCGTGCTCCGAGACATCGACGCCGCGTGCGGGTCCGAGGAAGGCATGGGCCTGCGTCCCGTCCGAGAGCTCGACCGTGCCGCGCGCCCAGCCCTCCGGCTCGATCGCGGCCAGCACCTCGACGAGCTGCGGCTCGAGCTCCCACAGCTCCACGTCGAGCGCAACGCCCTCGGCCGCCGGCGCGAGCGAGGGCCAGAGCCCGTCGACGAACCAGAGCCGGTACTGCGGCGCGGTGCGGACAGCCTCGACGAAGTCGCCGCCGGCCAGGTTCGCGTGACCTGGCTGGCCTCGCATGAAGGTTCCGTAGATGATGAAGCGCATGAGCCGCCAGCTTACGAGCGTCCGCGGGCTCGACCGCGACTCACCGCCGCTTCGCCTCTACGCGAAAGCGAAGCGGCTCGGCGTCTGGGACCCGGCCGAGATCGACCTCGGTCGCGACGTCAGCGACTGGGCCGGCCTCACCGACACCGAGCGCGACCTGATGCTCCGCGTCACCGCCCTCTTCCAGGCGGGTGAGGAGTCGGTCGTGCTCGATCTCCTGCCGCTGATGCACGTTCTGGCGAGCGAAGGCCGCCTCGAGGAGGAGCTCTTCCTGACGGCGTTCCTCTGGGAAGAGGGCAAGCACACCGACTTCTTCCGCCGCTTTCTCGACGAGGTCGCCGCCGAGGACAGCGACCTCGCACGCCTGCAGACGCCGAGCTACGAGCGCGTCTTCTACGAAGAACTGCCGGCAGCGATGCAGGCGCTGCTCACCGATCCGAGCCCCGCCGCACAGGCGCGCGCTGCCGTCACCTACACCATGATCGTCGAAGGCGTGCTCGCCGAGACCGGCTACCACGGCTACTTCACGGCGCTCGAGCGGAACGACCTGCTCCCCGGCTTGCGCGAAGGGCTCGCGCACGTGAAGCGCGACGAGTCGCGCCACATCGCCTACGGCGTCTACCTTCTCTCGCGGCTCGTCCAGGCCGAGCCCGAGCTGTGGCCGGTCGTGGAGCAGCGCATGAACGAGCTGTTGCCGCTCGCCCTCGGGATCGTCGAGGAGACGTTCGCGCTCTACGAGGTGATGCCGTTCGGCTTGGAGCTCGACGAGTTCCTCGGCTTTGCGACCTCCCAGTTCGGAAAGCGCTACGCGCGAATCGAGCGGGCGCGCACCGACCCAGGCGTGCTCGAGCTCGACGAGGACTGAGCGAGCCTATGCGGCCCGCTCGGCCGCGAGCTGTCCGCAGGCCGCCTCGATCTCCCGGCCGCGTGTCAGCCGCACGGTGGACGGCAGCCCGGCTCGGTCGAGGACGGCCTTGAACGCGTCGATCGCCTTCCGCGACGAGCCGTCGAAACGGCCCGTCGGGTTGTACGGGATGAGGTTGACCTTGAACACGTGCCGGTCGAGTAGCTCCGCGAGCTGCTTCGCCTGGTCGACGCGGTCGTTGACGCCCGAGAGCATCACGTACTCCACGAAGACGCGGCGACGGCGCAGCTCGAAGTAGCGGCGGCATTCCGCGAGCACGTCGGCGAGCGGGTAACGGTCGTTGACGGGCATCAGGTCCGAGCGGAGCGCTGCGTCGGCGGCGTGGAGGGAGAGGGCGAGCCGAATCGGCTCCTCGACCTCGTCCACGAAGCTCGTCAACCCGGGCAGCCAGCCGACCGTCGAGATCGTCGTGCGGCGGGGCGTGATGCCGAGGTCGGGCAGGCGGCGGGCGGCGGCGAGCACCGAGTCGAGGTTTAGCATCGGCTCGCCCATCCCCATGAACACGGCGTGGTTGACGGAGTCCAGGCGCCGGAAATGGATGGCCTGGTCGAGGATCTCCGACGGGGTCAGGTTGCGGCCGAAGCGCATCGCGCCGGTCGCGCAGAACGTGCAGGTGAGAGGACAGCCGGACTGGCTCGAGAGGCAGAGCGTGCGACGGCCGTCGCGGTAGCGCATCAGCACCGCCTCGACCGGATGTCCCTCGACCGTCTGGAAGAGCGCCTTGACCGTCCCGTCGCGGGCGGTCGATTCGGTGACGAGGCCGAGCGTGCTGAACGGCACCTCCGCAGTTAGCCGGGCGCGCAGGGCCGCGGGGAGGTTCGTCATCGCGGCGTAGCCCGCGGCGCCGCGAGCAGTCCACTCCCAGACCTGCGCGGCCCGGTAGGCAGGCTCGCCGGCGAGAGTGCTCTGGAGAAGCTCGAGATCCATCTCGCTGCCACAATAGCCCTGTGATCGAGCTGCGCTCAGACACGCTCACGCAGCCCACGCCCGGGATGCGCGAGGCGATCGCCAACGCTCGCGTCGGCGACGAGCAGAAGCGCGAGGACCCATCCGTGAACGAGCTCGAGGCTCGCGTCGCAGCGCTGCTCGGTCACGAGGAGGCGGTCTTCCTGCCGACCGCGACGATGGCGAATCAGATCGCCCTGCGGCTTCTGTCCGAGCCCGGAGACGAATTGCTCGCCGATGCCCACTCGCACCTCTTCATCAACGAGCTCGGCGGGCCGGCCGTCCATTCGGGCCTCGTGATGCGACCGCTGCCGACGACCGACGGGCGGTTCTCCGCGCAGGCCGTGCGCGACGCAGTCTGGGAACGGCATGACACGCACCGGCCGATCACGCGCCTCGTTTCGATCGAGACCACGAACAACAGCGCCGGCGGGCGCGTCTGGCCCCTCGAGGAGATCGAGGCGGTCGCGCAGGCCTGCCGCGAGACCGATCTGCTGCTCCACCTCGACGGCGCACGTCTGCTGAACGCCGCGGTTGCGATGCAGGTCGAGCCGGCGCGGATCGCGGGGCCGTTCGACACGGTCACGCTCTGCCTCTCGAAGGGGCTCGGGTGTCCTCTGGGCGCGCTCGTCGCCGGGTCGGCCGAGCGAATGGGGAGAGCGCGGCGGCTGAAGCACATGTTCGGAGGTGCAATGCGTCAGGCGGGGATCGTGGCTGCCGCCGGCAACTACGCGCTCGACAACCATGTCGACCGCCTCGCGGACGACCACGCGCGTGCGCGCCGCCTCGCCGAGGGGCTGGCCGCAGCGGGCGTACCCGTCGATCCCGAGCAGGTCGAGACGAACTTCGTCCAGGTCGACGTCGGCGTGCTTGGCCTGACGAGCCGCGAGGCGGCGCTCCGACTCCGTGAGGCCGGCGTCGGCTTGTCGAGCACCGTGCACCGCAACGTGCTGCGCGCCGTGACCCATCTGGACGTGTCCGACAGGGACATCGAGCGGGCGATCGAGCTGATCCCTCAGGCCCTCGGCGTCGCTGCCGGCGCCAAGAGCCCGGCCGCGATTCGCTCGTAACCACCCCCAGGGGTCCCCCGGGACCCCTGCAGAAACGCTAGCTGGAGAAGTGTGACCTGTCTGTGCCGGATGTGGGTCGAGTCTGTACCGACTCGGAGCCGCGGCACGTGGCGCCGAGAAACCGCCCCGAGAAGCTCAGCGATCGCCGGAGAACCCGTACAGCACGGCGATCCCGACGTAGACAGCGATCATCATCGCTCCCTCGTAGCGCTTGCCCTTCCCGTCCCAGACGACCGCGGCCACGAAGAGCGCGGCACCGCACATCGTCGCGAGCTCGACCGGCCGGAAGGCGAGAGGCAGCGCCGGCGAGACGGCCCACGACAACAACGCGATCGCAGGCGCCACGAGCAATGCGACCTGGGCGCTGGAGGAGATTGCGATCTCGCTCGCCAGCCGGATCTTGCCGCGCAGCGCGATCACGACCGCGCCGCCGTGCTCCGCCGCGTTGCCGACGATCGCCACGATCACCGCCGCAACGAAGAACTGCGAGAGTCCGACCGACTTCGCGAAGGCGTCGATCGAGTGGACGAGGATCTCGCTGACCACGGCCGTCGCCGCCGTCGCGCCACCGAGCACACCCAGTGACAGCTTGAGCGTCCAGCCCTGGCTCGGAGCACGCTGGGAAGCCGCGTGGATCTTTGCGTGCCGTCGCAGCCCGTAGAACGTGTACCCGACGTACAGGAGCAGGAGGACGATCGCCACGGGCAACGTCGCGATCGCGAGGGAGTGACGCTCGGGGTTCCCGTGCCAGCCGGGCACGGAAGGGATCAGCAGGAGCAGCGCCGCGAGCACGACCATCCCGATCTGAGCGCCGAGCGAGCGCCGGTCGATTTTCTCCTTGTCGGTGAGGATCAGTGCGAAGCCGAGGACGAGCAGGATGTTCGAGACGACGCTGCCGATGATCGAGCCGCGCACGACGTTCGGCAGGCCGGCGCCGACGGCGAACAGCGCGATGATCAGCTCCGGCGCATTGCCGAAGCTCGCGTTGAGGAAGCCGCCGATTCCGGAGCCCGTGTGCTCGGCCGCCTGCTCGGTCGCCTCGCCGATCAGCCAGGCCAGCGGGACGAGCGCGGCGGCCGCCAGCAGGAACTCGATCGTGTGCCCTGGCCGGGCCAGGAAGTGCAGGAGGATGACGACCGGCGCGAGGCCCAGAGAGGCCCAGAGCAGTTTGTGCGCCATGCCGCGGGTAGCGTACTGAGCCGTGCTGGAGGCGGTTCTCTTCGACTGGGGCGACACCCTGATCCAGTTCGTCTACGACCCGGAGCTGACCGTCGCAGGTCATCGCGCCGGCCTCGAGGCGATCGGTCGCGACCACATTCCGGGACTCAGCGAGCACTTCCGGGAGCGCTACGAGCCGCTCTTCTGGCAAGCGGGTGTGATCGAGGAGATCGAGTATCCGGGGCTCGTGCGGCAATGCCTCGGTGACTTCTCGATCGAGGTGGACGACGACGAGCTCTTCCGCTTCCTCGAGGCCGAGCACACGGCCTGGAACCCCGCGTTCCAGATGGGTGCGATGAGCCACGCGCTGCTCGAGTCGCTGCGCGAGCGCGGCCTGAAGCTCGGGCTCGTCTCGAACGCGTTCGATCCTCCGTCGCTCCTGCACGGCGACCTCGAGCGGACGGGCCTCGCGGAGCGGCTCGACTTCGCCGTCTTCTCCTCGGAGGTCGGACTGCGTAAGCCGCACGCCGCGATCTTCGAGCGCGCCCTCGGGGCGCTGCAGGTCGAGCCGGAGCGGACGCTCTTCGTCGGCGACCGCCTCTACGAAGACGTGCACGGCGCCGGCAGCCTAGGGATGACGACCGTGCAGGCGCTCTGGTTCCGCGCTGACGAGCACGCCGAGGGCGGTGAGCCGGACTACCAGGCGTTCACGCAGATGGACGTCCTGAACATCACGCGGCGCTTGCTCGGCGAAGCGCCCTAGCACATCGGACCCCCTTGCTGTCAAGTCTTGCGCAGTCCGCAGCGGTGTGCCCACAATCTCTCCGTGGAGACACGCAGAGCCGCGACGGCCGAGACGCTGCCGCTCCGCCCGCAGGACGAGGTGGAGTGCCGGCGCTGCGGAGTCCACTGCGACAAGGTCGTCTACCCGGCCGCCTGTCTCGAGCGAGCGTGTCCGTTCACGTACGCCTACGAGGAGTTCGGGCATACCTATATCGGGTGCATGCAGAAGGTGTTCGCGGTCGAGATCGATCTCGACCTGCTGCGCGCCGCCGAGCGGCGGCGGGACGGCTTCGGGGCGGTCAAGGCGATGCGCAACCCGCTCCCGATGTGCCGGGTGGAGGTGGAGCCCTGCTACGAGAGCCGCGCCTCAGACCTCGGCTGCGTCAATCCGGAGTTCCACGAGCTCCCGGTCGGCCAGCCGACGTTCAGGGTGTTCGCGCAGCTCGCGGCCGACGCCTGAGCTTCCACGTGAGGCAACTACGGTAGTCTCCGGTGCGCTGGGATCTGCCTGCGGCGCAGATCGCCCCCGGGGGGGAAGGTGTTACATGGGCGAGCCGCGGACGATTTGGAGAGAACTGGATGCTGCGGCTGCGCTCGTAGAGGTCTGCCGTCAGGTCGAGCGCGAGGCGGAGTCGCCACAGGGGATGCTCCTTGCGATCGCCTCGCGCGAGACGGGTTGTCTCGATGTCGACACAGCCTCAGGCCATGGGCCCTTCCAGCTCGACGGGCCACTCCCGCTCCTCGAAGCCGCGCGGCACGCGCATGAGCTGCTGACCTCCTACTGGTACAGGGGCCTGCGAGAGGGTGTCCGCGGTGAGGACCTGCCGACCTTCGCCTTCTCGGCTTGGCAGCTCGGGGTGGAGCCCGCGCTCGAGGCCTACCGCGCGGGGGGCCCGAGTGAGTACGCGAACGACGTGCTCGCCCGGGTCGCCACTGTCCAGGAGTGGCTGACCAAGCGGTTCGGAGCGGAGGATCCACCGACGCTCGTCCCGGGTGTCAGCGGCGACGCGGTCGTCGAACTCAAGCGCCTCCTGCGCGGCTGGTACGAGGAGACTGGCAGGCAGCTGCCCCGGCGGATGCGGGGGCCGGTCTACGGGGCCCAGGCGATGGAGGCCGTGATCGAGTTGCAGCGGGCGCACGACTTGATCGGCGACGGCATCGTCGGTCCGAAGACCTGGCGCGCGCTCCGCCGGACCGCGGAGCGCGGGACGAGCGCTGCCTAGGCAGCCTTCGCGAGCAGCGCCTCGATTGCGGCGAGACCTTCGTCGCCGACGTCCACGCTGAACTCGTTGACGTAGAGCTCGATGTGCTGCCGGCAGACCTCGTCGGAGAGCTCCTGCGAGTGCGCTCGCACGTAGTCGCGGCTCGCCTCAGGGTTCGCGAACGCGTACTCGACGGAGCGGCGGACGGCTTGCTCGACCTCTCGGCAAAGCCCCTCGTCCAGGTCGCGCCGCGCGCAGATCGCGGCGAGCGGCACCGGCAGCCCGGTCTGCGCCTCCCAGAGCTCGCCGAGGTCTGCGACCGCGACGAGGCCGTGCTCGCGATACGTGAAGCGGCTCTCGTGGATGATCAAGCCCGCGTCGACGGTGCCCTCCGCGACGGCCCCGAGGATGCGGTCGAAGCGGAGCTCGACGACCTCGCGCGGCGGAGGAGCGAGCAGGCGCAGCAGCAGGAACGCCGTCGTCTCGTAGCCGGGGATCGCCAGCCGCCCCGCGGTCGCCGCCGCCAGGTCGATCGGCTCGCGCGCGACGACGAGCGGGCCGCAGCCGCGGCCGAGCGCAGCGCCGCTCCGCAGCATCTCGTAGCGCTCGCCGACTGCGGGAAGGGCACCGAAGGAAAGCTTCGTCAGCTCGAGCCCGCCGGTGTGCGAGCGCCGGTTCAGCTCCTCGATGTCGGCCAGCACGGGTCGCACCCGGAAGGGCGCGTCGACGAGCTCGTGGACGAGAGCATGGAAGGCGAACGTGTCGTTCGGGCAGGGCGAGAAGCCGAAGCCGAGCTCACGCATCGCCGAGCTCCACGATCAGGCGTGCGACTGCCGCGGCCAGGGCGGCGAAGGCGTCGTCGAAGCGCCAGAGCGCGCGATCGCTCTCGCCGGTCCTGTTCGAGATCGCCCGCAGCTCGACGGCGGGAACGCCGGCGAGCGCGGCCGCGCGCAGGACGGCGAAGCCCTCCATCGCCTCGACCTCGCAGCCGGTTGCACCGCCGAGCCGGGCCGAGGTGCCGATGGGCCGGACAAGCGCCTCAGGCAACACCCGCCGAGCCGCCGCGAGCAGCTCGGGATCGGGGGCGACGCGGTCGACGGCGGGCACCTTCAGCCCGCCGAGGTCGCAGTAGATCGCCTCGGAGCCGAGCACGAGCGTCGGCGGGTCGAGTTCGCGCGCGCCGGCGATGCCGACGTGCAGCAGGCGCTCCGGACGCCGAGCGGCGAGCGCGGCGGCGGTGTGGGCCGCCGCCTCGACGGGCCCGATCCCGCAGACGAGCGTTTCTGCCCGGACGCCCTCGAGCTCCCGCTCGGTCGCGGCGACGACGAGCAGGCTCACGCCGCGAACCGTGCGTGGAGGTCGCGGAGCTTGCACATCTCGCCGGCATCGGGCCCGTGGTTGTCCGGCCCGGGAACCTCCATCACGGCCGGCAGACCCTGCAGATCCGGGTGGCCGAGGAAGACCCCGAGCCGCTCGCCGATCAGTCCTTCGAGCACATTGGCATGCCGGTCGCGGTTCGAGCCCAGCGGCGCCTGCGCGTCGTTCACGTGCAACGCGCGCAACCGGTCGAGGCCGATCCGCCCGTCGAGCTCCGTGAGCAGCCGGTCGAGCTCGCCGCGGTCGCCGACGTCGTAGCCGGACACGTACAGGTGGCAGGAGTCGAGGCAGACGCCAAGGCGCGGATGGCGGTCGAGGCGCTCGACGAGCGTGGCGATCTCCTCGAGCGAGCGCCCGATCGTGCCGCCCGCGCCCGCAGAGTTCTCGATCAGCAGCCACGTGTCGTCGGAGCAGCGCTCCAGCACCTGCGCAAGCGCCGGCACGACCCGCTCGAGCCCGGCCTCGAACCCGTCCCCGAGATGCGAGCCGACGTGGAAGACGACTGCGTCGGCGCCGATCGCGCAGGCGGCGTCGACCGTCGAGCGCATCGTCGAGACGGACTTCTCGTAGAGGTCGTCCTGCGGGCTCGCAAGGTTGACGAGGTAGAGCGAGTGCACCAGCACCGGTCCGCCGCGGCGCTCGCGAAACGCGGCGAGGTCGGCCGGGTCATGCTCCGGAAAGCGCCAGGCGCGCGGGCTCTGCACGAAGAGCTGGACGGCGTCCGCGCCGATCGCCTCAGCGCGCTCCAGGGCGCCCTTGACGCCGCCCGAGCAGTGGGCTCCGAGCACCATGGCAGTAACCTAGCCGCATGCCTCCCGTCGTCCGGATGGCGCCATCGCCGACCGGCTTCCTGCACATCGGCAACGTCCACACGGCGCTCTTCAACTGGCTCTTCGCGCGTCACGAGGGCGGCGAGTTCCGGCTGCGGATCGAGAACACCGATACGAGCCGCGAGGTCGCCGAAGCCGTCGAGCAGATCCAGGAGTCCCTGCGCTGGCTCGGACTCCATTGGGACGGCCCGGTCACCTTCCAGCTCGACCGGCTGGAGCGCTGCGAGGAGGAGGCCCGCCGGCTCGTCGCCGAGGGGACGGCCTACGAGGACGAGGGCGCGATCCGGATCCGCATGCCCAACGAGGGCGCGACCGCCTGGGAGGATCTCGTGCGCGGCCGGATCGAGTACCCGAACGAGAGCCTCGAAGACCTGGTCGCGATCCGCGGCGACGGGCGGCCGACCTACAACTTCGCCTCGCCGGTCGAGGACTGGCTCGACGGGATCACGCACGTTCTGCGCGGCGAGGACCACATCTCGAACACGCCGAAGCAGATCCGGATACTCGAGGCGCTAGGCGCGACCCCGCCGGCGTACGGCCACTTCGCCAACATCCTCGGCGAGGACGGCAAGAAGCTCTCGAAACGCCACGGCTCGGTGACCGTCGAGGACTTCCGCCAGCAGGGCTACGTCGCAGACGCGCTCGTCAACTACCTCGCACGCCTCGGTTGGAGCTACGACGACAAGACCGAGGTGTTCTCACGCGAGGAGCTCGTCCGCTACTTCACGCTCGAGCGCGTGACCGCCAGCCCGGCAACCTTCGACTACGAGAAGCTGAACTGGCTGAACGGCGTGTATCTCCGGGCGATGCCCGCCGGCGACTACGAGGAGGAGCTGCTCGCCTACCTGCGCTACCGGGGCCTCGACTACGACGAGCAGAAGGTGCGCCTGATCGCGCCGCTCGTCCAGGAGAAGCTGGCGCTGCTGAGCGAGTTCCCGAGCTATGCCGACTGGTACTTCGCCGAGCGCGAGCCGGTCGACAAGGAGCTGCTCGACGCCGAGCTGCTCGCGGCCGCTCGCGAGGCCCTCGAGCCGCTCGAGCCCTGGGCCGCGGCGGAGATCGAGACCGCGCTGCGGAGCCTGGCCGAGCAGCTCGGCCGCAAGCCGCGGGAGGCCTTCCAGCCGATCCGGGTCGCGATCACCTACTCGAAGATCTCGCCGGGACTCTTCGAGAGCCTCGAGCTGCTCGGCAAGGAGGCCTCCCTGCGCCGGCTCGAGGCCGCCTACGGGCGGTAGGCGAGGAACGCGCCCGCGACGAGCGCGATCCCGAGAGTCCAGAGCGGCCAGGACGCCCAGACGGCGCCCACGGCGAAGATCGCCGCACCGGCGGTGACGAGCAGGCAGGCGGCGACCGCGCCGACGAGCTTCGGCTTCGGCTCGGGCGCGGGCTGCACCATCGCGGTCGCCCGCTGGCGAGCGAGCCGCACCCGGAAGAGCGATCCGCGCCACTCGTGGACGAGCAGCGCCGGCTCATCGGCTTCGGCAACCTCTGCGGTCAGGTCGCGCGCGTCGACGAGAGCTGCGGCGAGCTCACCCTCGGCCAGCTCGCTGGCGCGGTGCAGCGAGTACTGCAACCGGCGCAACGACCGCTCGTCCAGCTCGTCCGGGTGGGCCGCGAGCGCTTCGAGCCGCCGGAGTGTCCCCGAGAGATCGCTCCAGGTGCCGACCTGGCCCACGACCGCCGATGATAGAGAACGGTAGGCTCCCGGGCCATGGCGTTGGGGGGCCACGCCACCGTCCTCGTCGTCGACGACGATCCGTCGCTGCGACTGCTCTGCCGCGTGAATCTCGAGCTCGACGGCTATCGCGTGCTCGAGGCGGCGACGATCGCCGAGGCCCGCGCGCTCCTTCCGGAAGCCGAGGTCGTCCTGCTCGACGTGCACGTCGCCGGCGAGGACGGGCGCGACCTGCTCCGCGAGCTGCGTGCGGCCGGAGCGCACCCTGCGGTCGCGCTCTTCACGGGCTCGAGCCGGCTGACCGACGTCGAGCGGGCACTGGCCGATGCGGTCTTGCCGAAGCCGTTCGAGCTGGACGACCTGCACGCCACCGTTTGCCGCCTCGCCGCGAGGTAGATTGAACGCGTGAGCATTAGCACCGTCCGTTCGCCGGCCGAGTACGAGCAGCAGCTCGAGGGCTTCCTCTTCGAGCGCTACGAGGAGGTCAAGGCGGTGCGCGTCGGCGAGAAGGAGACCTCTGAGCAGGCGGAGATCGTCGCCCGCTACGCGGATCTCTTCACGCGCGAGCAGCTCGACGCGCTGCGCGAGGCCGAGGAGGCGTCCGCCGACGGCGACGAGCGCGAGCGGATCTATCGCCTGCGCAACTCCTGCGAGGGCGGGCTGATTGCAAAGGAGCTCGTCGAGCAGATGGACGCGCTCGAGAACGCCGAGCTGCGGACGATGGTCGAGTTCAAGGGCGAGGAGATTCCGCTGCGCGCGGCTCAGGCGCAGCTGGCGGTGATCGTGAACTACAGGGAGCGCGAAGAGCTGGGCGGGCGGCAGGCCGATGCGAACGCGACCCTCAACGGCCAGCGACTCGACCTGACGCAGGCCTCCGAGGAGCTCGCCGCCGAGCTGACCGGCCAGCCCGACCCGGTCGCCAGGAACGAGGAGGAGAAGGGGATCTCGATCCGCGAGCTCGCCGCAGCGCTGCAGAAGGCGAGCGACGACGCGACCGACTCGTTCATCGACATGCGCCAGCGCTGGTTCGACCGCCTGCTCGGCGAGGAGCGCGACGAGCGGCCGCGCTCGTACCACATGGCCTACGTCCGCCGGCTCTCGCCCCTCGAGGACACGTACTCGAAGGACAAGGCGACCGACATCTGCCTCGAGACCTTGAAGGAGCTCGGCTTCGACCTCGCTGCCGACAAGAACATCAAGCCCGACCTCGAGGACCGGCCCCAGAAGAGTCCGCGCGCCTGCGTGATCCCGTCGCGGCCGCCGACCGTCGTCCACCTGATCACCCGTGCGCAGGGCGGCCTGCACGACTACCAGGCATTCCTCCACGAAGCAGGCCACGCGCTCCACTTCGCGGGCGTCGACCCGGCCCTGCCGTACACCTACCGGATGCTCGACCGCGACCACGCGCTCACCGAGATCTACTCGTACATCGTCGAGAAGGTGACGACCGAGCCGGCCTGGCACGCTCGCTACTTCGGGCTCTCGGACGAGGAGGCGACCGCGAACGCCGAGGCGGCGCGGTTCCTCGAGGCGCTGCTCTTCCGCCGCTACGTCGCGAAGCTGCACTTCGAGCTCGACTTCTGGTCGCGCTTCTCGCAGGACGGCGGCACGCCGGACGGCTACGCGGAGCGGCTGACCGAGGCGACCAACGTGGTCTACCGCTCAGACGGCTACCTCGCGGACATGGACTCCGGCTTCTACTCGGCCGACTACCTCCGCGCCTGGGTGCGCTCGGCGCAGCTGCGCTCGTACCTCGTCAGCCAGACGGGCGAGGAGTGGTGGCGCAGCCCGAAGACGGGCGACTACCTGCGGGATCTCTTCCACGAGGGCACGAAGCCCTCGAGCGAAGAGGTCGCCGGACGGATCGGGTTCGATCCGCTCGACATGGGCCCGCTGCTGCACGAGCTCGGCGCCTCCTAGATCTTCGGCTCGAGCGGCTAGGCCGCGCGCGGCCGCTTGCCGGCTCTTC
>JBBQTQ010000019.1:0-35723 GCA_038213135.1 Gaiellales bacterium | reverse complement strand
TGACGCATGGGCATGTCCTGGCCGGCGAGGCGACGCTCGCCGACCTGGTGCCGTTCGGCGGCGAGCAGGCGTACAAGGCATTCGCGCTCGCCGTCGGTCTGCACGCGCTCGTCGACGCGCTGACGGGCGGTGACGACTACGGCGCCGTCCTCGTCGTCGCGCGTCCGGAAGGCGACCCCGTTCCAGCGCTCCGCGAGACCGGGGTGCGACTGCCCGGGGACAAGTAACACAGTGTCACTAACTCTTCGGTCCCTTACCCAGCCCGGTACTGCGAACTTAGTAACACAGTGTTACTAAGTCGGACGCGCGAACCCTAGACCGCGCCGGGAGTCCAGAACGTCCGCCGGTGGTGAACGAGCGGCGGCAGCTCGGTCCGGTCGCAGGCGACGACGAGGCCTGTGAGGATCACGTGGTCGCCTCCTGGAAGCTCCTCCTCGAGCTCGCACGCGAGCCAGCTCGTGATCGAATCGATCCGCGGCAGACCGTCCGCCTCCGCCCAGGGAACGCCCGCGAACTTGTCGTCGCTCTTGCCGGCGCAAAGGCGCGCGACCTCCTCCTGGGTCGAGGAGAGCACGTTGACGCCGAAGCGGCCGGTCTCCCGCACGACCGGCAGCGTCCGCGAGCCGTGATCGAGCGCCGCGAGCACGAGCGGCGGCTGTGCCGAAAGCGAGCAGAACGAGCTGACCGTCGTGCCGTAGGCAATGCCGTCCCGGAGCGCCGAGATCACCGAGACCGGGGCCGGCACGGAGCTGAGCGTCTCGCGGAACTCCTCGAGACTGACGCTCCGCACGGCGGCTAGATGGGTGATGCCATGAGATCGCCGGTCTCGGGGTGCGAACTGGCCGCTCTGGGTCGGGTCGACGGGACGCCGGCGATGCTCGAAGCATCGGTGGCGGCCCGGCGGCGCGAAGCGGACACCTTCTGGAGGCCGGCGCCGCCGGCATCCAAAAGGGGTTCGCGACCCAGACGCGCCAGCTCGCGCAGCCGAGCGCGCGAGATCGTGGCATCAACCATCTAGTAGAGCTTCCGGGCGAACCAGTCGAGCAGGATCTCGAAGCGCGAGACGCGATGCCGCGGCGACCCCGAGCGGGTCAGCTCGTGCCCCTCCCCCGGGAAGCGAACCATCTCCACGTCGCGCTGCAGGACCCGGAGCGCATGGAACAGGTGCTCGCCCTGCTCGATGTTGCAGCGCAGGTCGCGCTCGGAATGCAGGATCAGCACCGGCGTCTGAATCTTGTCCGCGTAGGCAGCCGGCGACTGGTCGAGATACGGCTTCGGATCCTCGAAGGGAAAGACGCCCATGTACGCCTTCGAGAGCCACGGGATGTCCGTCGAGCCAAACTCGGAGAGCAGGTGGTTGACGGCGCGCTCCGAGCACGCGGCCCGGAAGCGATCCGTGTGGCTGATCATCCAGGAGGTCATGTAGCCGCCGTACGAGCCGCCGAGCACCCCGAGCCGCTCGGGGTCGCAGAACTCGTACTGGTCGAGCGCCGTGTCGACGACCGCCATCAGGTCGTCGTAGTCGACCGAGCCCCAGCCCGGGCCGCCGTCGAGCGGGCCGACGACCGCGCGCCCCCACTCCTCGCTGTAGCCCGACGAGCCGCGCGGGTTCGCCATCAGGACGACGTAGCCGGCGCCGGCGTAGATCTGCGCCTCGTCGTAGAAACCGTTGCCGTACTGGGTGAAGGGGCCGCCGTGGATCGTCAGCAGCACCGGGTAGCGCTTGCCGGCCTCGAAGCCCGGCGGGCGCATGATCCAGGCGTCGACGTCGCCCGCCTTGAAGCGCTCCGCCTCGGCGAGCTCGGCCTTCGCGCAGAACTCTCGCCCGAACTCGGTCAGCTGCTGCCCGCCGGAGAAGAGCTCCCCGGGCAGCGTGACCGTCGTCGCGGTGTGGACGAGCACTCCGCCGCGCGCGTCCCAGCCGGTCGCCCGCAGCTCGCCCCCGACCAGCAGCTCGGGCATCCCCGAGCCGTCCGCGGCGACCCGGTAGACGTGGTTGTTGCCGCCGTCCTCGATCCCGAAGACGATCGAGCTGCCGTCCCAGGCCGGCTCGCGGATCGGGGGATAGGGCATCGCGTTGCGATCGAGGGTGCCGGTCAGGATCCGCCGGTCGCCGGTCTTCGCGTCGAGCACGGCGACCTGGCCGTGCCGCGGATGGTCGACACCCCCGGGCTGCCACTGGCACGCGATCTGCGTGCCGTCGGGCGACCAGGCCGGGTCCTGGTGCCAGGAGTCGCCCTTGCTCAGCCGCTGCGGCTCGCCGCCCTCGGCGTCGATGACGTAGATGTCGCGCCGCAGGTCGATGTCCCAGGTGTCCTGCCGCGCCGAGCCGAAGGCGATCCACTTCCCGTCGGGCGACCACGCGGCGCCCTTGTCCTCGAAGTCGCCGTCGGTGAGCTGCGTCGGCGGCGCGGAGCCGTCGGCCGGCACGACGAAGAGGTGCCGTCGCCGGTCGCCGATCCAGCCCTCGTTGTCGAGCTTGTACTGGAGGCGTGAGAACCGCCGCGGCGCACGTGCACGCTCGTCCTCCTCCTCGTACTCGGCCGCCGGGACCCGCGCGTTGAAGGCGATGCGCGCGCCGTCGGGCGACCAGGCCACGTCGGTCACGTCCTCGTCGAGCTCCGTCAGCTTCCGGGCTTCCCCACCCGCAATCGGAAGGACATACAGCTGGCGCTGCTTGCCGTCGCGGTTCGACGTGAAGGCGATCTGCGTGCCGTCAGGCGAGAAGCGCGGGTCGACGTCGGCCTTGCCGCCCGCGGTCAGCTTGCGCGGCGGCGACGAGCCGTCGACCGGAACGAGCCAGACCGCGCTCGGATAGGCGTTGTCCTCCTCGCTCAGCGTGCGAGCGACGACGGCGACCGTCTTCCCGTCCGGGGAGAGCCTCGGATCGAGCGCCCAGACGAGGTCGTAGAGGTCACGTGGCCGCACGGGAGCGCAAGCCTAGCGCCTCACTTTGCAGAAGCCGCCGAGAGGAATAGGATCACCCTGCGTCCGGGGCGCGCTACTCGCGAAACGGGCGTTCTGGCAAGCCGGTGCGGCCGCTGCCCTAGCCTCTCCCAGCAGCGCCGCACCGGCTAGCCCTCTTGATCGGCAGCCGGCACGGGTCCGATGAGTCGTCGAGAATGTGCGCATGCCATTCCTGAGGCTGATCGACGAGGGCGACGCGGAGGGACCGCTGCGGAAGGAGTACGACTCGGCGATCGTTCGCGCGGGCAAGGTCTTCAACGTCGTCAAGGCGATGAGCCTCCGGCCGGGCGTGCTCGCAGCGTCGATGGAGCTCTACCGGCGGATCATGTTCGGGCCATCCGAGCTCTCGCGCGCGGAGCGCGAGCTGCTCGCGGTCGTCGTCTCGGTCGCAAACGACTGCCACTACTGAATACGAGCCCACGCCAACGACCTCCGTGACGAGGGCGCAGCCGAATGGGCCGACAAGGCGGTGGTCGACTACCGGGAGGCCGGCCTGCCGCCTCGCGTGCGGGCGCTCTGCGATCTCGCCGTCCAGCTGACGCGGGCGCCCTCCTCACCGACCGAGGCAGACATCGAAGGCCTGCGCAGCCACGGCTGGAACGACGCGGCGATCCACGACGCGATCCAGGTGATCGCGTACTTCAACTACATCAACCGCGTGGTCGACGCGATCGGCGTGGAGAATGAGCCCGAATGGGAGTCCTGACCTCACAGGCCGAGCTCGCGGGCGAGACCTTCGAGCGGCGGCGCGAGCGGATGGAAGTGCTCCTCGCCGAGCTCCGCGAACGCACGGACGGCGTCGCCCAGGGCGGCGGCCCCGCGGCGACCGAGCGGCACCGCTCGCGCGGGAAGCTTCCCGCCCGCGAGCGGATCGACCGGCTCGTCGATCCGGACTCTGCGTTCCTCGAGCTCTCCGCACTGGCCGCGTGGGACATGTACGAGGGACAGGCCCCGGCGGCCGGGATCGTCACCGGCATCGGCGTCGTCCAAGGCCAGGAGTGCGTGATCGTCGCCAACGACGCGACGGTGAAGGGTGGCACGTACTTCCCGCTGACCGTCAAGAAGCATTTGCGCGCGCAGGAGATCGCCGAGCAGAACCGGCTGCCGTGCATCTACCTCGTCGACTCGGGCGGTGCGTTCCTGCCCCTCCAGGCGGAGGTCTTCCCCGACCGCGACCACTTCGGCCGGATCTTCTACAACCAGGCTCGGCTGTCCGCGAAAGGGATCCCGCAGATCGCCGCGGTGATGGGCTCGTGCACCGCCGGCGGGGCATACGTCCCGGCGATGAGCGACGAGACGATCATCGTCAAGGGCACGGGCACGATCTTCATCGGCGGGCCGCCGCTCGTGAAGGCCGCGACCGGCGAGGACGTGACGCCCGAGGAGCTCGGCGGCGCGGACGTGCACACTCGCCTGTCCGGAGTCGCCGACCACTACGCCGTCTCCGACGAGCACGCGCTCGCGATCGTGCGCTCGATCGTCGCCAACCTCAACCGCCCGCGGCCCGCGCCGCCCTGGGAGGTGGCTCGGCCCGAGGCGCCCGCCGTCGACTCCTCGGATCTCTACGGCCTGATCCCGGAGACCTTCCGCGAGCAGGTCGATCCGCGCGAGCTGATCGCCCGCCTCGTCGACGGCAGCCGCTTCCACGAGTTCAAGGCGCTCTACGGCGAGACGCTCGTCTGCGGCTTCGCCCGGATCGAGGGCTTCCCGGTCGGGATCCTCGCCAACAACGGCGTGCTCTTCGCAGAGTCGTCGCAGAAGGGAGCCCACTTCATCGAGCTCGCGTGCAAGCGGAAAGTCCCGCTCGTCTACCTGCAGAACATCACGGGCTTCATGGTCGGCAAGGAGTACGAGGCCGGCGGAATCGCGCGCGACGGCGCCAAGCTCGTGATGGCGACCGCCTGCGCGGAGGTGCCGAAGTTCACGGTCGTCACCGGCGGCTCGTTCGGCGCCGGCAACTACGGCATGTGCGGCCGCGCCTACTCGCCGCGCCAGCTCTGGATGTGGCCGAACGCCCGCATCTCGGTGATGGGCGGCGAGCAGGCGGCAACGGTTCTGACCATGGTCGGCGACGCGGATGCGGACGAGGTGCTCGAGAGCTACGAGCGGGAAGGCAGCCCGTACTACTCGACCGCGCGGCTCTGGGACGACGGTGTCATCGATCCGCTCGAGACAAGGCGCGTGCTTGCCCTCGGCCTCGCGGCCGCGCTGAACGCGCCGATTCCGGAGACGACGTTCGGCGTCTTCCGAATGTAACCGCGTAGGATCCGCGCATCGCCCAACCCAGTTAGGAGGTACTCATGCGCAGGCTTCCATCGCCTGGCGCCGTTCTCGGAGGGCTCGCGTTGCTCGTCGCACTCGGGGGTACGAGCTACGCGGCAATTTCTCTCCCGGCGAACAGCGTCGGCACAAAGCAGTTGAAGGCGAACGCCGTCGTCACTTCGAAGGTGAAGGACGGGTCCCTCAAGGCCGTGGACTTCGCCCCCGGCCAAATACCCGCCGGTTCGCCCGGCGCCCCCGGCGCGCCAGGGCCAGCCGGACCGACTGGGGCGGCAGGCCCCAGTGACGCGTACTCCAAGTTCACGAACGGCCCGGTCGCCGTGCCTGCGGCGTTAACGACGCTGACGTCGCTCAGCATCCCGCAAGGCGGGAACTACGTCATCGTCGGGAAGATGTGGTTCGACGGCGCGGGAGGCATTGCCACGTGTCAGTTGCAAGCGGGCGGCGATACCGATTCCACCCAGACCTACGCCGCCACCGGAACGCCGGAGGGGACGAAGAACCTGGTGGTGCACACGTTCGCCGGCGCGGACAGCGTCAACTACAAGTGCAGCGCGACCGGCACCGTGGCGGCTCACGACATCAAAGTGACTGCGATCAGGGTCGGCAACTCGGTCAACACGTCCTAGCCAGCCGGTCAGCGTGCGGCCGCAGGCCTCGGTGCCTGCGGCCGCCGGGCCGCTCGCTATCGTCAGTCAGGTCACGTGAGACGGCCTTCGCCCGCCACCGTCCTAGCCGCGCTCGCGCTCGTGGTTGCCCTGGGCGGCACCGGCTACGCGGCGATCATCCTCCCCGCGAACAGCGTCGGTACGAAGCAGGTGATCGACGGCTCGCTGCTCAAGCGGGACTTCAAGTCCGGCCAGCTCCCAACCGGGCCGGCGGGCCCAACCGGTCCTGCGGGCCCGGCAGGCGAAGGCTCGACCCGGCTCTTCGCGGCCGTCAACGCGAGCGGCAGCCTCGCGCGGTCGGTCGGGACAACCTCGGCCGGACACGTGATCACCGGCGGCTATGAGATCTTCTTCACGCAGGACGTCTCGACCTGCGTCTACCTGGCGACGATCGGCCTGCCCGGGCCCGGTAACCCGCCGAACGGCGAGATCGCGGTCGCGCAGCGGACGAGCAACGCGAAGGCCGTCTACGTCGAGACCCGCAACTCCGGCGGCACGCTCACGGACATGCCGTTCCACCTCGCAGTCGTCTGCTGAGTGACCTCGATCCGTAGGGAGCGGGACGGCGCCGTGCTGCGCGTAACGCTCGAGCGGCCCGAGCGCCGGAACGCCTTCGACGCGTCGGTGATCGCGGAGCTCGACGAGGCCTTTGCGGACGTCGGAAGTGCCCGCGCGGTGGTGCTGGCGGGCGAGGGCGCGAGCTTCTCCGCGGGCGCCGACGTCGACTGGATGCGCGCCTCGGTGGAGCTCTCGCACGAGGAGAACGTCGCGGACGCACTGGCACTGAGCTCGCTGCTGGACCGGATCGACACCTGCCCGGCCCCGGTCGTCGCACGGGTCCAGGGCTACGCACTCGGCGGCGGCTGCGGGCTCGTCGCGTGCTCCGACATCGCGATCGCCGCGACCGACGCGATCTTCGGCTTCTCGGAGGTGAAGCTCGGGATCATCCCCTCGGTGATCTCGCCGTTCGCGCTCGCCAAGATCGGCCCGAGCGCCGCGCGGCGCTACTTCGTGACCGGTGAGCGCTTCGACGCGGCCACGGCGCTGCGGATCGGGCTCGTGCACGAGGTGGCGGTCGATCTCGACGCGGCGCTCGAACGGATCGTGGCGGAGCTGCTCACGGCAGGCCCGGAGGCGACCCGCGCCGCGAAGCGCCTTGTGCTCGATCGTCCGGACCGCGCCGAGACAGCCCGGCGGATCGCCGAGCGGCGAGCGAGCGAGGAGGGTCAGGAGGGTCTCCGCGCCTTTCTCGAGAAGCGCCGTCCCGGTTGGACGGACTGAAGCGGCTCCTCTTCCTTGTCAGCGCCGTCGTGTTCGTGGACACGATGTTCTTCGCCGCGCTGACGCCGTTGCTCCCGCACTACGCGCACGTCCACCACCTCGGCAAGGCGGGAGCCGGCGTGCTCCAGGCGGCCTTTGCGGTCGGCGCGTTCGCCGGGGCGATCCCCTCGGCGATGGTCACGGCACGGCTCGGCGTGAAGGCGACGGTCGTCGCGGGCATGCTCGCCCTGGCCGTGACGAGCACCGCCTTCGGCTTCGCGGAGACCTCCTGGCAGCTCGAGCTCGGACGCTTCCTGCAAGGCATCGCGGACTCCTTCGCGTGGACGGGAGCCCTGTCCTGGCTCGTCGCGGCTGCAGCACCGTCGAGGCGCGGGCAGCTGATCGGCTCGGCCTTCGGCGTGGCGATCGGCGGAGCGCTGTTCGGGCCTGTGCTCGGCGGCGTCGCCTCCCGCCTCGGCACGCGGGCGACCTTCAGCGCGGTCGCCCTGCTCGCCGTCGCGCTCGCGGTCTGGGCAGCGAGAACCGCCGCGGCGCGGCCGGAGCAGCCGCAGTCGGTTCGCCGGCTTGCCGGCGCGCTCCGAGACCGGCGCATGGTCGTCGCCGCCTGGCTCGTCGCCCTGCCCGCCTTGCTCTTCGGCACGCTCTCGACCCTCGGCCCGCTGCGGCTCTCCCACCTCGGCTTCTCATCGCTAGCGATCGGCGGCACCTGGCTCGTCGGCGCGGGGGTCGAGGGGGCGACGAACCCGCTGATCGGCCGGGTGATCGACCGGCGGGGCGTGCGCGGCCCGTTCCGCGCGGCTCTCCTCGCCTCGATGGCCGTGCTGGTCTTGCTGCCGTGGCCCGGAAACCGGTGGCTCTTGGCGCCGCTGATCGTCGTCGCCGCGTGCTCGTTCGGCTTCTTCTGGACGCCCGCCCTCTCGCTGCTCACGAACGAGTCGGAGCGGCAGGGTCTCGACTATGCCTGGGGCTTCGCCGTGATGAACCTCGCCTGGGCGCCGGGGCAGGCGATCGGGTCAGCCGCGGGCGGGGCGATCGCCGGTGCGACGGCCGACGCCGTGGTCTATCTCTCGCTCGCCGGGGCCTGCGCGCTTACGCTTGCCGCCGTATGGCGATCGCGAAGCTCCTCGTAGCCAACCGCGGCGAGATCGCGCTTCGCGTCTTCCGCACCTGCCGCGAGCTCGGAATCGCGACCGTGGCCGTGGCAGCCCCGGACGATCGCGGCTCGCTGCACGCCCGCTCGGCGGACGAGACCATCGAGATCGCGTCCTACCTCCACTCCGAGGAGCACATCCGCGCGGCGAAGCAGACCGGGGCCGACGCGATCCACCCGGGCTACGGCTTCCTCGCGGAAAGCCCGGACTTCGCCGGCGCGGTCGAGGCGGCAGGGATCGTGTTCGTCGGTCCCTCGCCGGGGGCTTTGCGGGCCGGCGGCGACAAGCTGGAGGCGAAGCGGCTCGCGCGCGAAGCCGGCGTGCCGGTCGTCGAACAGGGCGAACCGGCCGAGCTCGGCTTCCCGCTGCTCGTGAAGGCGGCTGCGGGCGGCGGCGGCCGTGGCATGCGCATCGTGCGTCGGCCCGCCGAGCTCGAGGAGGCGCTCGAGGCCGCGCGGCGCGAGGCCAAGGCGGCCTTCGGCGACGACCGCGTGTTCTGCGAGCGCTACGTCGAGCGGCCGCGCCACGTGGAGATCCAGCTGCTCGCCGACGCGCACGGCGAGGTGGTTGCGCTCGGCGAGCGCGAGTGCTCCGTGCAGCGGCGCCACCAGAAGGTGCTCGAGGAGTCGCCCTCCCCCGCGCTCGATCCGGAGCTCCGCGCCGAGCTGAGCGAAGCCGCGGTTCGGTTCGCGCAGGCGATCGGCTACCGCAGCGCGGGCACCGCCGAGTTCATGCTGAAAGGCCGCGACTTCTGGTTCCTGGAGCTGAACGGCCGCATCCAGGTCGAGCACCCGGTCACCGAGCTCGTGACCGGCGTCGACCTCGTCCGCGAGCAATTGCGGATCGCGGAGGGCGAGCCGCTGCAAGTAACACAGTGTCACTTGCGCGGTCACGCCGTGGAGGTGCGGCTGTACGCCGAGGATCCCGTCTCGTTCCTGCCGCAGGCGGGGACGATCGAGCGGCTGCGCCTGCCCGGCGGGATCCGGGTGGACGCGGGAGTCGCCGAGGGCGACGAGGTCGGCGTCGGCTATGACCCAATGATCGCGAAGCTGATCGCAGCCGGCTCGACGCGCGACGAGGCGCTCGACCGGCTCGCCGCAGCTCTTGCGGAGACGGAGGTGGCGGGTCTCACGACGAACCTGCCGTTCCTTCGCTGGCTCGTCGACCACCCGGATCTGCGGGCAGGCCGGACGACAACGGCGTTCCTCGTCGAGCACCCGCCGCTCTCGGCGCCGCCGGCGCGCGTCGCCTCGCGCCCCTGGCAGGGCGCGTGGCGGCTGAACCTGCCGGCCCCGGTGCCGCAACCTCCACCGGCCGAGGAGGCGGCTCGACCCGACGGCGACCACTCCGGGCAGAGCGCAATCACCGCCCCGATGCCCGGAACGGTGATCCGCGTCCACGTGGCCGTGGGCGACTCGGTCAGCGCCCGCCAGCCGCTGCTCGTGCTCGAGGCGATGAAGATGGAGACGCCGCTCGTCTCGCCTTACGAGGCGGTCGTGAAAGCCGTGCACGTCGCCGAGGGCGACCGCGTCAGCGGCGGGGCCGTGCTGGTCGAGCTGGAGGAGTAGCCCGGGTCTAGAAGAGCTTCTGCAACTTCATCGCGGCGCCCATGTCCCCTTTGATCTTCAGCTTCCCGGACATGTACGCCGTCGTCGCGTTCTGCTCTCCGGCGATGATCTTCTCGAAGTTCTCCTGAGAGGTCGAGATCGTGCAGTCGCCCTCGGCGCCGCCCTCGCTGACGTCGATCTTTCCGTCCTTCACGGCGACCGTCCACGTGCCGGCGCCCTCGATGTCGAAGACGTAGGTGTTGTTCATGCCGGCCGTCTTGCTCTCGTCGACGCGAGAGGAGAGGCCCTCGAAGAATTCGTTCACGGTTGTCATGCGGGGGAGTATCTCACGGCGTCGCGATCTCGGGCGCGAGCATTCGGCGGCCGCGCGAAGACGGGAGCGCCATGGTCAGAGCCGCGGCCACGAACGCGCCGCCCGCCGAGATGTAGAAGGCTGTGCGGAGGTCGATCGAGTCGGCGACGGCTCCGAGCACGACCGCCGCGATCCCGCCGAGTCCGATCGAGAAGCCGATCGAGAGCCCCGACGCCATCCCGATCTTCCTCGGCAGGTACTCCTGGCTCATGACCATCGTGACGCCGAAGGTGCCGATCACCGCCGGGCCGACCAGCGCGAGCGCGAAGATCCCGGGGATGCCGCCGACGATCACGAAGACGAGGATCATCGGCCCGGTCAGCAGGTTGCTGAGCAGCAGCACGAGCCGGCGCCCGTAACGGTCGGCCGCAGCGCCGGCCAGCAGCGTGCCTGCGCCGCCCACGAGCAGCATCAGCGAGAGCAGATGGTTTCCGTAGGACTTCGAGTGCCCGAGCGAGACCTCCCAGAGCGGCACGAACGTGACGAGGCCGAACCAGGCGAGGCTGCGGAAGGTGATCACGCCTAGCAGGAGCCCGAGCGCGCGCGCATTGTCCTCTCCCCCGATCTGCCCGGTTGCGCGGTGGCCCTCCGGCGCGAACGAAGCGAGGAACCGCCGCACGGCGAGCAGGACGACGGCGACCGCGAGGCAGGGCACGGCGATGAGCAGTCCGCCGCGGAGCCCGAGTGCGACCACGATCGGCGTCGTCACCGCGGCGCCGAGCCCGTAGCCGAGATTGCCGCCGACCGAGAAGAGCGACATCCCGCTCGCGCGCTTGCGGCCGCTCGCGTAGGCGGCGAACTTCGAGCCTTCCGGGTGGTAGGCGGCGGTGCCGAGGCCCGAGACGACGATGAAGAGGACGACGATCCAGTAGCTCGGCGAGGCAGCCGCGAGCGCGATCCCGATCCCCCCGAGCGCGACGCCGGTGGGGAGCAGCCAGAGCGCGCCACGGCGGTCCGACCAGAGACCGAAGAGCGGCTGGACGATCGAGCCCGAGAGCGCGGAGGCGAGCATCAGCACGGCGGCGAGCGTGTACGAGAGGCCGAAGCGGTCGACGAAGAACGGGAGCAGCGCGGGAAGGGCTCCACCCGCGAAGTCGGTCGCCATGTGCCCTGCCGACAGGGCCGCCATCGCCCGCTTGTCGATCTCGGCCCGCACGGGCGCCAGCCTAGCGACCGTCCGGAGAGGTCATGGCGCGGGGACAGCCCCTCGCCTTGGGGCGCGACGCGGCGGGGGCCCGGGACACGGCGTCGCCGGACGCGTCTGGGGGCGTGTCCCCCTGGCCGGAACTGTCACGGAGGGTTCAGCCGACCCGGTCGGATAGGCTGGCCGCCGCGGTGCAGATCGAGGTCACAAACGAGCCGCTCGCAGAGGTCGCGGCGCAGTCGCTCGCCTTCGCGGTTCCCGACCCGATGGACCAGCTTTCCGGGCCCGCGGGCGAGATCGACGGGGTCCTCGGCGGGCAGCTCGCGAAGCTCTCAGCGGCCGGCGACCTGCGGGCCGAGCCGAACGCCGTCTGCGTCGTGCACACGAATGGCCGGCTCGCGGCCGACCGAGTCGTCGTCTGTGGCCTCGGCAAGCTCGAGCGCCTCGACTCCGATTCGCTTCGCGACGCCGCCGCGGCGGCGGCCCGCGCCGTCGCGAAGATCGGAGGCACGCTCGCCTTCGTCCTCGACCCTTCGCTGCCGCTCCCGCTGGACGAGCAGGCACGCGCGGTCGTCGACGGAGTCGTCCTCGGCAGCTACGACCCGGGGCGCTGGAAGACGAGCGGGTCGCGGCCGAAGCCGATCGAGCGCCTGCTCGTCGTCGGCGGCGACGCCGCGGCCGCCGAGCGCGCCGGGCGCATCGCCGAGTGGGCCAATCGGGCGCGCGACCTGGCGAACCGGCCGCCGAACGACCTGACGCCGGAGGCACTTGCCGCGCGAGCGGAGGAGATCGGCGGCGAGGTCGAGCACATGAAGGTCGAGACGGTCGACCGAAAGGGGATCGAGAAGCTCGGTATGGGCGCGTTCGCCGCGGTCGCCCAGGGCAGCGACGTCGAGCCGCGGCTGATCGTCATGCGCTACGACCCGCCGAGCGCGCACGAGAACGTTACGCTCGGCCTCGTCGGCAAGGCGATCACCTTCGACACCGGCGGGATCTCGCTCAAGCCCGGCCTGGGCATGGAGGAGATGAAGGGCGACATGTGCGGCGGCGGAGCGGTGATCGAGGGCATGGGCGCCCTCGCCGAGCTGGGCGTGCCGCTGAAGACGCTCGCGGTCGTCACCGCCACGGAGAACATGCCGAGCGGCCACGCCTTCCGGCCGGGCGACATCCTCACGGCCGCGAACGGCAAGACGATCGAGATCGTCAACACGGACGCCGAGGGACGGCTCGTGCTCGCCGACGGCCTCTGGTACGCGCGGGAGCAGGGCGCGACGCACGTCGTCGACTTCGCCACGCTCACCGGCGCGATGACCGTCGCGCTCGGCGACATCTACGCCGGCGTCTATGCCAACGACACCGACTGGGGCGAGCGCGTCGTCGCGGCGGGCGAGGCGACCGGCGACCACGCGTGGCTACTGCCCCTGCACCGCCGCTACCGCCGCTACGTCGACTCGACCTTCGCCGACCTGAAGAACTCCTCCACGATGCGACAGGCGGGATCGGCCCTGGCCGCCGAGTTCCTGAAGGAGTTCGCGGGCGACGGGCCATGGGCGCACGTCGACATCGCCGGCACCGCCTTCCTCCCGCGTTCCCGCGGCGACTACCTGACCCAGCCGGGCGGAACCGGATACGGCGTGCGGCTGATCGTCGAGCTGGCCTCGCGGCTGGCCGGATGAATTTCGACCTTTCGGAAGAGCACCAGCTGATCCGGCGGACCGTGCGCGAGTTCGCGCTGGAGCGCGTCGCGCCGGTGGCCGAGGAGCTCGACCGCGAGCACCGCTTCCCCTACGAGCTCGTCGCGGAGCTGGCCGGGCTCGGGCTGATGGGAATGTCGATTCCCGAGGAGCTCGGCGGCGGCGGAGCGGACACGCTGTCCTACGCGATCGCGATCGAGGAGCTGACGCGGATCGACTCGTCGGTGGCGATCACGGTCGCCGCGCACACCTCGCTCGGGACGATGCCGATCTACCTGTTCGGCAACGACGAGCAGAAGCGACAGTGGCTGCCCGACCTCGCCTCCGGACGCAAGCTCGCGGCCTTTGGGCTGACGGAGCCCGGCGCGGGCTCGGACGCGGGCAACACGCAGACCCGCGCAGAGCTGCGAGACGGTCAGTGGGTGATCAACGGCTCGAAGATCTTCATTACGAACGCGGGCACCGAGATCAGCGCGTGCGTGACGATCACGGCCAGCACCGGCGACGGGGAGATCTCGAACCTGATCGTCCCGAACGGGGCCCCCGGCTACGTGATCTCGGAGCCGATGCGCAAGCTCGGCTGGCGCGCATCCGACACCCGCGAGCTCTCGTTCCAGGATTGCGCCGTGCCCGAGGGCAATCTGCTCGGGCCGCGCGGGAAAGGGTTCCAGCAGTTCCTGGAGATCCTCGACGGCGGCCGGATCTCGGTGGCCGCGATGGGGCTCGGGCTCGCGCAAGGCGCGTATGACCTCGCCTTCGAGTACGCGAAGGAGCGCCAGCAGTTCGGCAAGCCGATTGCCTCATTCCAGGCCGTCCAGTTCCAGCTCGTTGACATGGCGGTCGAGATCGACGCGGCCCGTGAGCTCGTCTACCGCGCGGCGTGGTTGAAGGATCAGGGGCGCCCGTTCGCGAAGGAAGCGGCGATGGCCAAGCTCTACACGGGCGAGCTCTCGCACCGGGTCGTCAACCAGGCGCTGCAGATCCACGGCGGCTACGGCTTCATGGAGGAGTACGCGATCTCGCGCCTCTACCGCGACCAGAAGATCCTCGAGATCGGCGAAGGCACGAACGAGGTGCAGCGGATGGTGATCGCGAAGCATCTGGGTCTATGAGGGCGCTCGCGCTCCTCCTTGCCTTCTCGTTCCACGGCTCGATCTCGCACATCTCGAAGCTTGGGCCGTCGTGGCACTCCGGTTGTCCGGTCGCGGTCTCGGAGCTGCGGCTGGTGACAGTCACCGTCCATCGCTTTGACGGACGTGTCCACAACGGACAGCTCGTCGTGAACGCGAAGTGGGCGGCGCCTGTCATCTCCGTCTTCCGGAAGCTCTACGCCCTCGGATTCCCAATCCGGCGGATGGTTCCCGTTGACGCGTACGGCGGCGACGACTTCCGCTCGATCGAGGCGGACAACACCTCAGGGTTCAACTGCCGGGCGGCGACCGGCTCGACGCACTGGTCCGAGCATGCCTACGGCGAGGCGATCGACATCGACCCGATCGAGAACCCCTACGTCGACAACGGGCAGACCTCGCATCGCGCGAGCGTCCCGTATCTCGATCGGTCGCGGGTGCGTCCGGGAATGGTGACGCCGGCGGTCGTGGCTGCCTTCGCGTCGATCGGCTGGGGCTGGGGCGGCAACTGGAGTGGCTCGATCAAGGATCTCCAGCACTTCTCGGCGTCGGGGCACTGAGCCATGCGCTGGCTGGCCGTGCCGCTCGGTGTGCTCGCCTTCCACGGCTCGATCACTCCACTTCCGGACGGGCTTCGCGCAGCGCTCGCCGGGAAGGAGTGGCATGCCGGCTGCCCGACCGCGCTCTCGCAACTGCGGGAGGTGACAGTCACCTACCGTGGCTTCGACGGACGCGACCACGGCGGGGTGCTGGTCGTGAACCAGGACGCTGCGGCGAAGATGGTCATGGTCTTCCGGCAGCTCTACGCGCTGCATTTCCCGCTGCGGCGCATGCTGCCGGTCGGAAACCACACGGACAACACGTCCGCTTTCGAATGCCGGCTCGCGAAGCCATCCCCGTGCCCCGGGAGCGCCTCGACGGGCCACTGGTCGGAGCATGCCTACGGCGAGGCGGTCGATCTCGATCCGACCGAGAACCCGTACACGGGCTGCGGCGTCACGCGCGACCCGGCCAGCCTTCCGTACCTGGATCGGTCGAATGTGCGGCCTGGAATGGTGACCCCGGCGGTCGTGGCTGCCTTCCGTTCTGTCGGCTGGGGCTGGGGCGGCGACTGGACCGGGGTCAAGGACTACATGCACTTCTCGGCGACCGGTCACTAGGTCGCTTCAAGAAAACAAGCCGAGCGCGGTGCTAGCTTCGGTTGGTGCTGTTCCGACAGTTCGTGGACGAGGATCTCGGCTGCGCGTCCTACCTGATCGCAGACGAGGGCTCGAAGGAGGCGGTCGTCGTCGACCCCGCGTACGAGATCGGCCACTACCTGGCGGCTGCGGAGGCGAACGACCTGCATCTGACACGCGTGCTGGAGACCCACACGCACGCCGACCACGTCTCGGGGCACGGGCGGCTGGCGCTCGAGTTCGGGGTGCCTGTCTGTGTCCACCGCGAGGCGCGGGCCGTGTTCGAGCACGAACCGCTGGCCGAGGGCGACGAGCTCGAGGTCGGCTCGCTACGCGTGCGCGTGCTGCACACACCCGGGCACCGGCCTGAGCACTGCTGCTTCCTCGTCGGCGACACGCTCCTGACCGGCGACTCGCTCTTTGTCGGCGCCACGGCCCGCCCGGACCTGGCCGTCGAGGCGCGTGAGGGCGCCGAGGGGCTGTTCCACAGCCTGCAGCGGCTGTTCGAGCTGCCGGACGGGGTGCGCGTCTTCCCGGGTCACGTGGCCGGGTCGCTTTGCGGGAAGGGAATGAGCTCCGACCCCTGCTCGACGATCGGCCACGAGCGGACCTTCAACGCGGCATTCGCACTGGCGACCGTCGACGAGTTCGTCGCCGACTCGACTGCTGCGACGGGCGTGCCGCGCCCGCCGAACATGGAGCGAATCGTGGAGTTGAACCGCGGCGCGTTCCTCGGTGCATCGACCCCGCTCGAGGCGGCGGACTCCGCCAGCGAGGCAACCGTGCTCGACGTGCGCCCGGTGGACGAGTACGTGCGCGGCCACGTCGCGGGCGCGCTGAACGTCCCGGTCGGCGGCGGCTCGTTCGGGACGAAAGCCGGGTTCGTGCTCGACGGGAGCGAGCGGGTCGTGCTGCATGCGTCGTCCCCGGAGGAGGCGCAGCTTGCCGGCGAGCGCTTGCGCGCCGTCGGCTTCCTCGAGCTCGAGGGCTACCTGTCCGCTCCGGACACGTCCGAGGGACTGTCCCCGGTGACCATCGAGGAGCTCGAGGGCCTGCTCGCGAGCGACTCCGTCACTGTGGTCGACGTGCGGGAGAACGACGAGCGCGACGCGGCGCAGATTCCCGGAAGCCTGCACCTGCCGTACCGCGTGCTTCGAGCCTGCGCGGATTGCGTGCCGAACGGCAGGCCAATCGTGACGATCTGCGAGAGCGGCGCGCGCGCCGGGATCGCGGCGAGCATCCTCGCCGCGGCCGGACACGAAGTGCGCCCGGTCTTGCACGGTGGGATCGCCGAGTGGCGAGCCCGCGGCAACCAGACGGTCGCGTTCCGCCGCTGCGGCGGCGGCTAGTCGAGCCGCTCGACCAGGCCGTGGAGCGATTGTTCCACTCTCGGCACGGCCGAGGCACAGACGTGTACGTCTTTCAACGGTAGCCTCGACCGCGAGGGAAAGCGGGGTCGAACACCCCCACCCAGGGTGGGGGTATGGGCTGAACCGCGCCCCCGCGCTAGGTCAGGCGCTCGACCGTGTACCCCCAGCCGCTCACCGTCTCGAGCAGCTGGGCGCAATGCGCATCGTCCCGCGTGGACAGGGTCAGCTCGACCTCCGTCTCGCCGACCGCGAGCGCCATCCCCTCGCGGTGATGCTCGACCGAGAGCACGTTCACGCGCTCCTTCGCCACGAGCTGCAGCAGCTTGAGCAGCTCCCCGGGCCGGTCGGGGATCCGCGTCCGCACTACGAGGTACCGCCCCGCGACCGACAGCCCGTGGCGCATCACGTTGATCAGCATCGTCGCGTCGATATTGCCGCCCGAGAGCAGGACGCCAACGGGGCCTTCGACGGAGACCTTCCCCGCCAGCAGCGCCGCCACGCCAACGGCACCCGCGCCCTCGACGAGCAGCTTCGTCCGCTCGAGCAGCAGGACGATCGCTTCGCTGACCTCCTCGCCCGTGACCTTCACGATGCCGGCGAGCAGCCCGTCGAGAATGCCCATCGTGTACTCGCCCGGCTGCTTGACCGCGATCCCGTCGGCGACGGCGAACGCGCTTTGCTCGGCCTGGATCCCGACGACCTGTACCTCCGGCCGCAGCTCGCGCAGCGCGAGGGCGATGCCACTGCAGAGCCCGCCGCCGCCGATCGGCACGAGTACCGTGCGCACCTCCGGGAGCTGCTCGGCCAGCTCGAGGCCGATCGTTCCCTGACCGGCGATCACGAGCTCGTCCTCATACGGATGGATGAAGGTCGCGCCGGTCTCCTCGACGAAGCTGCGCGCGGTGTCGAGCGCGTCCTCGAAGCTCTCGCCGCCCATCTCGACCTTCGCCCCGTAGTTACGAGCGGCGTCGACCTTCGCCATCGGCGCGTCCTGCGGCACGAAGATCGTCGCCTTCGTCCCGGCCTCACGTGCTGCCCACGCCACCGCCTGCCCGTGGTTGCCGGCGCTCGCCGCCACTACTCCGGCCGCCCGCTCCGCATCCGAGAGCGACGAGATCTTGTTGACGGCCCCGCGGATCTTGAATGCCCCCGTCCGCTGCAGGTTCTCGGCCTTGAGGTGCACCTCTCGGCCGATCAGACGCGAGAGCGTCTCCGAGCCGTAGACCGGGGTGACGCGCGCGACTCCCTCGAGCCGCTCGCGCGCCGCCTCGATTTCACGAAGTGTGGGGACCGTCTCCGTTGCCAATCCTGAACACCTTCTCCATGATCTCTCGAACCGCGGTCAGCGGGTCGAGCTCACGCCGCTGAACCTCGTCGAGCAGGCGCCGCAACTCGGGGTCGCCGGCCACCGCCCGCTCGAGATGGTCCTTTGCCCTGCTCGAGGCGACAGCGAACACCTCTCCGGCAAGATTCTTGCGCCGCCGCTCCTCGAGCCGGCCGCCTTCCTCGAGGAACGCGTGATGTTCCTCGATCTTCTCCCAGAGCTCGGGGACGTGCTCGCCGCGGAGGGCCTCCGTCAGCACGATCGGCGGCTTCCACTCGCGCTCGCGGTCGAGCGAGAGGATCGACCGCACCTCGCTCAGCATCGTCTTCGCGGCCGAGTGGTCGGACTTGTTGATCGCGATCACATCGGGAATCTCCATGATCCCCGCCTTCAGCGCCTGGATCGAGTCGCCCGAGCCGGGCATCAGGACGAGCAGGACGGTGTCGGCCACCCCGATCACCTCGACCTCGCTCTGGCCGGCGCCGACCGTCTCCAGGAACACGAGATCCTTGCCCGACGCATCGAGCAGCAGGAGCGCCTGCAGCGCGGCTTCCGCCAGCCCACCCAGATGGCCTCGTGTGCCCATCGAGCGGATGAAGACGCCCGGGTCGAGGAAGTGGTCGGCGAGCCGGATCCGGTCTCCGAGCAGTGCGCCCTTCGAGAACGGGCTGGACGGATCGACCGAGATGACGCCGACACTCTTCTCGAGCCCGCGCACGTGCCCGAGCAGCGCGGCGATCAGCGAGGACTTGCCGACACCGGGCGGGCCCGTGACGCCGATTGCATACGCGCGGCCGGTATCCGGGTAGACGTCGTGGACGAGCTCGTACGCAAGCGGATCCCCGTTCTCGACGAGGGTGATCGCCCGCGCGAGCGCCCGCCGGTCGCCCGAGCGCACGCCCGCGACGAGGGTTTCGCGGGTCCAGTCCCGCCGGCCGGCCACGAACTGGAGCTTAGTTCGCTGCGGGAACCGGGACGCGCGCGGGCTCTTCCAACCGCCGCACGAAGACCCAGGCCGTCACCGAAGCGACGATGCCCACCGATGCGGCGATCCCCCACGTCCAGCGGGCACCGAGGTGGTCGGTGAGCGGACCCGCGGCGATCATGCCGCCGCCGAGGACGGCGAAATAGGTGCTCATCAGGACGGTGAAGGCGCGGCCGCGGAGATGGTCGGGCGAGCCGCGCTGCACGAGCAGCGAGTTGTAGACGACTGCGGCGCCGTTCCCGACTCCGGCGAGGATCAGGCACCAGAGGGCCACCCATACGTTTGGCGAGCCCGCCGCCGCGGCGAAGCCGACCGCCATCAGCAGGAACGCGAAGACGTAGACCGCTCCCATCCCGCGCCGATCGAGCCAGGACACGGCGAAGAACGAGCCGATGGCGAGGCCGACTCCGCTCGCCGTCCACATCAGCCCGAAGCCGATGTCGCCCGCGTGGAACGAGACCTTGGCGAGCGCGACTTCGGCGACGTTGATCAGTCCGTTCGCAAAGGCCATCAGGCCCCAGCCGAAGAAGACGGCGAGCAGCGGCCGCGAGCCGCGCACGAGAGCGAGGCCGTCAGCGATGTCACGGATGTGGCCTCGGCTCGCGACCGGCGCCGCCCGCAGCTTGCGGCCCGGGAGCTGGACCACAAAGAACAACGAAAGAGCGAAGCTACCGGCGTTCAGCCAATACGCGGTGTGCGGACCGGCGCTTGCGGCAATCACGCCGCCGAGCAGTGTGCCGGCGAGCGTCGTCAGGTTCTCGGTCGTGCGGAGCAGCGAGTTGGCGTTCGGCAGATCTTCCTCGTCGACGAGATTCGGCAGGCCCGCGTACGCGGCCGGCCGCGCGAAGCCGTTCGCGAGCCCGGCGACGCCGGCAAGGACCACGATCCGGAGCGGGCTGTCCGCGAACGGGAGCGCCACGAAGACGGCGAAGCGCACGACGTCGGCACCGACGAGTAGCAGCTTCCGCGAGATGCGATCGACGAGCGGGCTGAGGAAGAGCCCGATCGCGACGGCCGGCAGGAAGTCGGCGATCAGCAGGCCCGAGACCCACTTCGCGGAGTGCGTCCGGTCGAAGACGTCGACCGTCAGCGCAATGACTGCAAGCCACGTGCCGAGCCCCGAAACGAGGGTCGACGAGAACAGCGCGCGGAACGGCGGGCTGCTGCGAACGAGGTCGAATTGGGAGCGGAGAGGGTGGCCGGCTGCCACCGATCAAACTTAGCGCGCTGCGGCCGGTTCGCCTACCGCTCTTAGGGCCATGTCGAGAAAGGCGTGCTCCTCGGGCCTGCCCACGGTGATCCGCACCGCGCCGGGAGCCCCGAAACCGTGCAATGGGCGCACGATCGCGCCCTCGCCGAGCAGCCGCTCGAAGAACGGTCGCGAGTCCTCGCCGACCTCGACGTACAGGAAGTTGCCGACGGCCGGCCCGACCGGAGCGAGGCCGCGGCCGCGAAGCACCCGCTCGAGCTCCTCGCGACCCGCGGCGTTCGCCGCGCGGCGGCGGGCGATCTCCGCCTCGTCGTCGAGACTCGCGAGCGCCGCGGTCTGCGCGAGCGCGCTCACGTCGAAGGCGCGGCGCACCTTCCCGATCGCCTGCACCACGGTTTCGGGCCCGACGCCGTAGCCCACCCGCAGGCCGGCGAGCCCGTAGATCTTCGAGAACGTGCGCAGCACGAGCACGGATCGGCCCGCCTTGACGTGCTCCTCGATCGCGTCCGGGTAGTCCGGCAGGTCGACGTACTCGAAATAGGCCTGGTCGATCACCGTCAAGACGTGGCCCGGCACCCGGTCGAGAAAGGCAGCGAGCTCGGCGCGTGTGTTCGTCGTACCGGTCGGGTTGTTCGGCAGGCAGAGGAAGACGAGCTTCGTACGCGGCGTGATCGCGTCGAGCAGGCGGTCGAGGTCATACGTGTGGTCGCGCAGAGGCACGGTGCGCGGAACTGCGCCTTGCTTGCGCGCGTCGACGACGTAGCTCGCGAACGACGGCCAGCCGCAGACGATCTCGTCGTCGGGGTCGAGAACCGCCTGGCAGAGGCAGTCGATGATCCCGTCGGCGCCCGAGCCGACGGCGACCTGGTCGAAGGCGACTCCGTGCCGCTCAGCGAGCGCCGCGCGAAGGCGGTACGAGCCGCCGTCCGGGTAGCGGTTGAGCTCCCGCGCCGCGCGCTCGATCGCGGCCAGCGCAGCGGGGAAGGGGCCGAAGGTTCCTTCGTTCGACGCGAGCTTCACGACGCGTTCGAGCCCGAGCTCGCGCTGCACGTCCTCGACGGGCTTGCCGGGCTCGTAGGGGATCAGCTCGTTGACTGCCGGCCGGAAGAAGCTCTCGGCGATCTCGGCGAGCGGGACGGCCACCGGAGGACTGTACCCTCCGCCGACAGATGCAAGAGATCGGCCTCTTCCCGCTCCAGCTCGTGCTCCTGCCGACCGAACGGGTGCCGCTGCACATC
Organism: Gaiellales bacterium; assembly: GCA_038213135.1. GTDB lineage: Bacteria > Actinomycetota > Thermoleophilia > Gaiellales > Gaiellaceae > JBBQTQ01. The sequence continues at coordinate 14,183 of JBBQTQ010000019.1, read as the reverse complement.
TTCGAGCCGCGCTACAAGGAGCTGATCGGCGAGTGCCTCGCCGACGACACCGAGTTCGGGCTTCTCTTCGAGGACGAGGAAGGCCGGCGCGAGATCGGCACGCTCGCGAAGGTGATCGAGGTGCTGCAGGTGTTCGACGACGGGCGGATGAACGTGGTCGTGGAAGGCGGCGATCGTTTCCAGCTCGTCGAGGAGACCGATGGACGCGAGTTCATGACTGGCGAGGTGGAGACCGTCGACGACGAGAGCGACGGGGACGCCGGTGACGAGGAGGTCGAGCGCGCGCTCGGCGTCTTCCGGCGGCTCGTGGTCGTCGCCGAGGCCGAGATCGAGGAGCCGGAACCCTCGGAGACCCTCTCCTTCGAGCTCGCGTCCCGTGTCGACTTCGGACACGAGCTGAAGCAGGAGCTGCTCGAGCTCAGATCCGAGCGCCGGCGGCTGCTGCGGCTGGCGGAGATCCTCGAGGGCGCCGTCGAGGCGATGGCGCTCGAGCGCGAGGTTCGCGAGCGCGCCGCGGGGAACGGCAAGGTTTCGCCCCGATGATCACGGCGGCCGTCCTGCTCTCCGCGGCGTCCGTCACGTCTCCTTCGGGCTGCATCATCCCCAGCCTGATCGGCAGGTCGCTGGCCCAATCCCGACGTGCCCTGGCGGCCCAGAGCTGTCCGGCCTCCGCCTTGCAGGCACGGACCTCGTGCGGACCTGCAGCGAAGGCCGGGCTGGTTCTCGACCAGAGGCCCGCGCCCGGCCGTCGTCTCGGCAAGGGCCAGAGGATCGCGGTGCACATCGGCCGGGCCTGCAGTGCGGGCCTGGTGGCCTGGAATGGAAGCTACACAGGCATCTTCTCGGGCGAGCACGACCAGGGAAGTCAGATGACAGAGGACACCGGCCAGCTTCAGTTCCAGGTCGCGAACGGGAGGATCGTCGCGCCCACGCTCGGCGGCACCGTCGATGCCGCCGGCGGCGCGCAGGGCACCGCGTCGTTCCTGCCGGGTACCGACTGCTTCTTCCAGGCGACGTTCACGCGCTCACCCGGCGGCATCGACGTCACAGGCAGCTACACGTGCTCCGGACCCGGCCTGACGGGCAAGGGCGCAATCAAGGCCCACCGGACCTCGTAGTCGTACCGCCCTAGGGCGCGCAGGGCCGAAGGGACAGGCCCGCGGGCCTGTCCCTCACCCCACCGACTAGGGCGAGTAACTCCCCACTTCATACGCCATCAAGATCGCGTCGAGGTAGTTCGGCGGCCGGTAGTAATGGCCTTCTCGGTAGCCCTCCTGGACGAAGCCGAAACGCTCGTAGAGCGCGATCGCCGCCGCGTTGTGCGGGAACACGTGAAGCTCCAGCTTGCGGACCCCGGCGGCACGAGCCCAGTCGGCCGCCTGCTCGAGCAGCGCCCAGCCGATGCCCTGGCGGCGATGCGTTCCCGCCACCATCAGGCCGAGGTCGGCCACGTGGGCGGAAGCCGGGTGAGGGTCGCGCGCGACCGACATCCGGCCGACGATCCCCTCCGGCGCCTCGGCGACATAGACGGCCGCGTGCTCGTAGTCGCGCATCGACCGTAGGTAGCGCCGCTCCTCGGTCGCGTTCCGCCAGCTCGAATCGGTGATCAGCCACGCCTCCGGCTCGGAGGCAACCGCGTTGGCGAGCACGACGAGAGCCGCCGCATCGGAGGGGTGCGCCTCCCTGACCACGAACTGCTTCACCCGATCACCACCCCGTGGCCGCCGCGCCTCGGGTCGCCGGCCGCGCCGAGGTCTCCGTCGTCTCGCACCTCGACGGCCGACACGCCGCCGAAGTAGAGGTTCCGTCGCCGCCAGCGGACGAGGTCGTAGCCCATTCCCTCGAGCCGGTCGAGCTCCGCCGGACCGGCGCCGCCCTCGCAATGCAGCTTCGGCTCCTCGAGATGGACCCGCGGCCGCTCGATCGCCTCGCCCACGTCGAGCCCGTGCCCGACGACGTTCACGACCACCTGCAGGATCGCCCCCCGCAGCCGCACCGATCCCGCGCTGCCGATGACGAGCCGCGGGCGCCCGCGGTGGAGGACGAGCGAGGGCGCCATCATGCTCGTCAGTCTCGCGCCCGGCCGGGCGGAGCCGCGCAGGTCGTACTCGCCGAGCATGTTGTTCAGGTGGATCCCCGTCCCCGGCACGATCACGCCGGAGCCCGACCCCGCCGAGGCCGACAGCGACGCCGCGTTTCCGGCGCCGTCGACGACCGAGATGTGCGTCGTGCTCGAGACGGCGCGCACCCGCGCAAGCGCGCGACGGACGCTCTCGTCGGACAGCAGCCGCGAAACGAGTCCGCCGCGGTACAGGTCGGCCGTGAACGGGCCCTCGCGTGCCCGCGACTGCTCGCGCATCACCTCGGCAAGCCTCGCCATCGCCTCGGCGCTGCCCGGCTTGTCCTGTCCGGCCCGGTCGAGCAGCCGCAACCCGTAGGCGATCAGCACCCCGCCCGATGACGGCGGCGGGTTGGAAAGGAACTCGTCTCCGCGGAAGCGCGCGGCCAGCGGCCGCCGGCGGATCACGCGGTAGGCGCGCAGGTCGGCCGCGGTGACGAGCCCACCGGTCTCGCCGAGATGGCTGACGACCGCCCGTCCGAGCTCTCCCTCGTAGAGGGCCCGCGAACCCCGAGCGGCGATCTCCTCCAGCGTGCGGCCGAGGTCGGGCAGCCGCAGCCTCTCCCCCGCCTTCCGAGTGCGATAGACGCGCCGCCCCTCGGGAGTGTGGCGAAGGATCACGTCGAGGATCGCGTGCAGGTACGCCTGCTGGCGCGTCAACTCGAAGCCGTCGCGCGCGAGACCGGCGGCCGGCTCGACGAGCCGCTCCCACGGGAGCGAGCCGTACGAGCGGTGCGCGGTCTCCAGGCCGAGCGCGTTCCCAGGCACCGCGGACGACGCCGAGCCGATGTGGAAGACCTGAGCCGTCTCCCGGTCGAAGTCGACGTCGACCGACTCCATCTCGGCAGGCGCCTTCGGCCGACCGAGCCCCGGCACGGCGACAAAAAAGTCGAGGAGCCGCGTCGAGCGATCGCGCGCCCGGTGTACGAGCATGAAGCCGCCGCCGCCCGGCCCCGTCAGCGGGCTCTCGACGACCCAGGAGGCGAAGCCAGCCGCCACGCAGGCATCGACAGCGTTGCCGCCCTCGGCGAGCACCGCAGCCCCGACCTCGGCGGTCAGCGGATGCCCCGCGGCGATGGCTCCGCGCACCGGGGAAGCCTAGGCCGCTGCTAGTCGCGCAGGAAGCTCGGTGGCTCGAGCACGTCGTCGGCGTCCGCAGCTGGAGGCAGCGGTGCCGGCCGTACCTCGCGCTCCTGCTCGCGCTCGCGCGGGCGCTCGCGCACGAAGCTCGGCTCGGTGACTCGCCCGCGCGGCCGCTTCTCCCCGATCCCGGTCGCGATCACCGTCACCCAGACCTGACCGGTCAGCCGTTCGTCGATCGTCGCGCCGAAGATGATGTTGGTCTCGTCGGTCGAGCCCTGGCGCACGACCTCCGCGGCCTCGTTGACCTCGAACAGCGAGAGGTCGTCGCCGCCGGCGATCGAGAGCAGGATGCCGCGCGCGCCGACGATCTCGGTGTCGATCAGCGGCGAGCGCAGCGCGCGCTCCGCTGCCTCGCGCGCTCGGTTCTCGCCGGTCGCGAAGCCGATCCCCATCAGCGCGGTGCCTGCGTCCTCCATCACCGTGCGCACGTCGGCGAAGTCGAGGTTGATCAGGCCGGGCATCGTGATCAGGTCGCAGATGCCCTGGACGCCCTGGCGGAGGACGTCGTCGGCGATCTTGAACGCGTCGATCATCGAGGTGGCCTTGTCGAGCACCTCGAGCAGCCGATCGTTCGGGACGATCACCACGGTGTCGCAGGCTGCGCGCAGCGCTTCGACGCCGCTGTCGGCGGTCGCGCGTCGCTGCGAGCCTTCGAAGCGGAACGGCATCGTCACGATCCCGACGGTCAGCGCGCCGAGCTCGCGCGCGATCTTGGCGACGACCGGCGCGGCACCCGAGCCGGTGCCGCCGCCTTCGCCCGCGGTGACGAAGACCATGTCCGAGCCGCGCAAGGCGCGCTTGACCTGGTCGTACGACTCCTCGGCGGCGCGACGGCCGATGTCCGAGTCGGCGCCGGAGCCGAGCCCCTCCGTCAACTCGCGACCGATGTGGATCTTCACGGGCGCGTCCGTCATGTGCAGCTGCTGGATGTCCGTGTTGACCGCGACGAACTCGACCTGCGAGATGCCGGCGTCGATCATCCGGTCGACCGCGTTCAGGCCGGCGCCGCCGACACCGACGACGCGGATGACTGCCAGATAGGCGCCCGAATCGGCGCGCGGAACCTGGTGCAGGCGCGGCGCGGGCTCGGGAACCGGCTCGATGTAGCGCTGCACGGGCGGCTCCTCCCTGACCGGAGCGGGGGCCGGCGCGGGCTCCTCGTAGCGAGGCGCGGGCGGCGCGGGCTCCTCCTCACGGATGAACTCCGGGACCTCGAGCGCGGGCTCTTCGTGGAACGGCTCGCGCGTCAGCTCCGGCTCGGCGGCCTGCGGCTCGGGCGCAGCCGGCTCGCCGCCGCCCTGGGCCTGCTGCTTCTGTGCCGCCTCGGTCGCCTTGAATAGCTCGGCGAGCGGGCCCTCACGCATGCTGGCGCGTTTTCGCGCCATTGAGAACCTCCTTCGCCAGATCGCGGTAGGCCTCTGCGGCGCTGCCGGTGGGGTCGTACTTGAGCACGGAGCTGCCCTTCACGGGCGCCTCCGCGTAGCGGATCGTCTTGCGGATCCGGGTCTTGAAGACGAGGTCGCCGAAGTTCTCCTGCAGGATCTCGACCGCCTCGCGCGAGTGCAGCGTGCGGTTGTCGAACATCGTCGGCAGGATCCCCTCGATCGCCACCGTCGGGTTCTGGTTCTCGCGGATCATCGAAAGCGTGTTCTCGAGCTGGACGAGCCCGCGCAGCGAGAGGTACTCGCACTGCACCGGGACGATGACGCCGTTCGAGGCGACGAGCGCGTTGATCGTCAGGAGGCCGAGCGACGGCGGCGTGTCGATCAGGATGAAGTCGTACTCCTCGCGGACGGGCGCGAGCGCCTTCTCGAGCGCGCGCTCGCGGCCGATCATGCTCGAGAGCGCGAGCTCGGCGCCGGCCAGGTCGATCGACGCGACGGCGAGGTCGATCTCGCCGTGCGAGATGATCTGCTCGATCGGCAGCTTGTGGACGAGCACGTCGTACATCGAGCGCTCGATCTCGTCCGGGTTGAGCCCCTGGCTCATCGTCAGGTTGCCCTGCGGGTCGAGATCGACCGCGAGCACCTTGTGGCCCTTCTCGGCGAAGGCGACCGCCAGGTTCAGAGTGGAGGTCGTTTTCGCAACGCCGCCTTTCTGGTTGGCGAAAGCGATGACACGGCCCACGCTGGCTCCTTTAGAGGCTCGGGTCCGGACCGGACCGGAAGTAATTAACGCCGCCATTCCGGCGCTCTTCTTCGGCTCAGGCTACCAGAGTCCTCCCGGGCGCTCCCTCGAGCGCCCGCGCACAGCGCTCGATCGCAGCGGATGCCTCCTCGGGCTTCCGCGGCTCCGCTCTCACCCACGCTTCCGCCTCGGCGAGCAGCGCGCGAACCTCGTGGAGCAGAACGGACGCCGGCGTGCCGCTCCTGTCGAGCGCGTCGATCCGGTCGAGCCTTGCCAGCACCGCCCGTGCTTCCTCCATGCCCCGACCGTAGCCGGAACTTCCGCACGTGTCTGTGCCGGATCTGTGACTTTTAAGGCAGCGCGGCCTGGTTGCCCTTTCCCGTGTCGATCCGAGCCGGACGCGGGAGCATAGTTCGTCAGCTCGCGAGGCGAGCGGAGAAATAGCTCGGCGGCCGCGGGCTCAGCCCCAATAGGGACTCGTCGAGCCGCTCGATCAGGCGCAGACGGTCGCCGTGCATCACGACCTCCACGAGCGCGCGGCGGATCAGGTCGCGATCCGGCGCCTCCTCGCGCAGGCGGGCGAAGAGCTCCCCGCGCTGGCTCGGCGTGTCGCCGAGCAGGATCGCCACCCGCGCGGTCGCCGCGAAGAGGCCGTCGCCGCCGCCGAGCAGGACGGCGAGCGACTCGCGGAGCTGGTCGTCGGAGTCCGCCGTAAACAGGGAGAGCTCCCAGCGGTCGATCGCCTCGCCGAGCTCGGTGTCGTCCTGTGCGGCGAGCAACCGTTCGAGCACGTCACGCGCGAGGCGCCCGCGAAACTCGTCGAGGAGCGTCGGCTCGCCCGGCGGGGAGGAGGACGCGATCGCCGGCACAGGCCGCTTCCCCACGGGCATCGCCTGCAAGCGCTCGACCACCACCGGGCCTGCGGCAACCGGTGCGTTGGTCGCCAGGCGCAGGGCCGTGACGGCGTCGGCGATCTCCCCCGGCCCGTCGGGCAGCTGGGTCTGCTCCCGCGGAACGGTGCGCTCGACGACCAGCTCCGGGCCTTCGCGCACCCTCAGCCCAGTGGCGAGCTGGAGCCCGCTGCGAACGGACAACCCCGTCAGCGGCGCGACTCCTACATAGAACCGATCGCCGAAGAGCGTTTCCTCGAGCCGCTCGTACGCGCGCTCGAAGGCGTTGTCGCTCCAGTCGAAGCCGCCCGCAGCCTCCGCGGTCGTCCCGAGCAACGGCAGGAGCAAGGCCTCGAACGGCGACTGGCCGAAGATCGCCGCGTGCGGCTCGCGCCGAAGCTCGTCGACCGCGATCTGGGCATCCGGCAGCGCCGCGAGCCGCCCCGCGACGCGTTCGATCTGCTCTCCGACAAGCGGGCGGTACTGGACGAACCCGCTCCGGTCGTCGAGCGCCACCTCCAGCTCTCCTCCGGCCAGCTCACCGAAGCCGACGAGGCAGAAGCAGCGCAAGGCCCGTTCGAGGTGAGGAGCGCGCACGGCCACGGCTTGGTCTACGCCGTGCCCGCTTCTCCTCCTCTTTGGCAGCCGGGGCACCAGTAGGCGATCCGGTTGTCGTCGCCCTGGCCGCGAGTGCTGATCCGCTCGCCGCAGCGCGGGCAGGGGCGGCCGGCCCTGCGGTAGACGACCCGCTCCTCGCGGCCGCGTTCGAGCGAGGCGCGCATCGAGCGAGCCGCCTCACCCAGCACGGCCCGCAGCTCCGTGTCCGTGGCCTCGCCGACGCGCAGCCACGGCGAGAGCTGGGCCCGCCACAGCGCCTCGGCGCGCCAGAGATTCCCGATTCCCGAAACGAGCCGCTGGTCGAGCAGTGCCTCACCGAGCGCCATCCCCGGCACCCGCCGGAGGTTCGCGACCATCGCCTCGAGATCCGGCGGGTCGGCGAGGATGTCCGGGCCGAGCCGCCGCACCGCCCGCGTCGAGAGCTCGAGCACCGAGCCGCCACGAAGGATCGCCTGACTGGTCGCCCCGCGGAGCACGAGCCAGGGCCGGCCGAGCACCGGCGCGTCGCGCTCGGTCACTTGCCAGCTGCCGGACATGCGCAGGTGGTTGCGCAGGACGACTCCGCCCTCGAACCGGAGCAGCAGGTTCTTGCCGAACGCCTCGACGGAGACGAGTCGCCTGCCGTCGATTCGCTCCGCCACCCCGGTCGCTGCCGCGCGCGGGTGGAGGGTTTCGGCCTCGACGCGCTCGCCGACGAGCGCCTGCAGGCTGCGCGCCGCTCGATGGAGGCTGTCGCCCTCGGGCATCAGCCCGAGGAGTAGGTCACCTTGTACTCGTGCGCGAGACGCTCGAAGAAGGCGTTCCCCGCGGCGGCTCGCTTCTGCGCGAGCACCGCGGCCCGCGCGAGGGTCAGGTTGCCGGGGTGGGCCTTGGCGTAGTTGCGAACCTCGGCGTCGCTGACCGTCACGCCGCGGATCGCGTAGGCGTAGAGCTTTCGTCGCAGCACGCCGAGCTCGCCGAGGTTGCGTTTGGTCTGCTCGGCGGCGGCGTCGTCCTTGCCCTTGGCCTCGGACTCGACCGTGGCGGCCGCCTGCTGGATCTCGTCGGGAGCAGCGTGGACGCCGACCTGGGAGGCCTTCTCCCGGAAGATCGCGAGCGTGACGAGCTGAGCCAGCGATGCCTTCCGAATCGCCTCGAACTCGGCAGAGCCCTCCTTCGGAAACGCCGCCCGCTCCTCCGTCGTCCGCGCTTTCGCGAACTCGAGCATGGCCTCGAGACCTGACTCGTGAACGGTCTGCGCGCCGACCCTTGCGACTACCTTGTCGGCTGCACTTCCGCCGCAGGCCGCAAGCGTGAGTGCGAGCGGGACGAGGATCAGGGGAGATCGACGCACCGGGACGGGAAACCCTAGGGCCTGAGCACGGCGCGTCGGGGCCCGGCGAGGAAACCGGCCTCGACGAGCAGCGGCAGGACGTCCGACTCGGCCACCGGCTCGCCGTCGAAGCGCTCGACTGCGAGGCGCTTGAGTCCGACGCGCCGCGCGTGCTCGACGAGTGCCGTCAGGGCGGGACGCAGCCACGACTCGTCCGGGTCGCGTAGCGGGACGAGCGTCCGGCCCCCGCGCTCGACGAAGAGCGAGGCCTGGCCGCCGAGCAGGACGACGTAGGCCCCGGCGACGCGCGCAGCGCGGGCACCGGCTCGCTTCGGCCACGCGAGCGCAGCGCCGTAGGGCTGGGCGGGATCGGCCGCGGCGAGGACAAGTGGTTCTGGCTCGTCCCCGTCGCGCGGCCTCAGCTCGCGCAGCCGTTCGACCGCACCGCCGAGCGCGAACTGGGCGCCCCCGAGTCCCTCGACGAAGTAGCCGCGACGGCAGAGCCCGAGCGTCTCGAGCGCGCGCAGCTCGCCGTAGACCGCGCCGTAGCCCCCGGGAATCCCCTCGGCACGGACGCCGTCGCGGGTGACGATTCCCTGGCGCTCGAGCAGCAGCTCCGCCAGAGCGCGTCTGTCGGGGCCATGACCGGGGACAGTCACCGGTCCCGTCCCGAAGAGACGAGTGGCGAGCGACCAGCGGCCTTGCGTCGAGGTGATCGCCTGCGAGCGCTGGCGCGAGAAGCGGCGCGGGCGGCGCTCGGGGCGCGGGACGCCGAAGCGCCGCCCCGCACGCAACGGCGTCCAGGCGTCGTTCGTCGCCTCGCCCGCCCAGACGAGATCCCAGAGGGCGGGCAGTGCGGGCTCCGCCTCGAGGCCGGTCTCGGTGAGCAGGTCGTACCAGAACATCGCGCCTCTCCCGAGCGCCTCGCGGAGCCGGTCGTGGATCTCCCCTTCGGGGGCAGGCGTCCCCGAAGGCGCACCGAGCACCGGCGCGTCCTCGCGGAAGAAGAGCGCCACGCGGTCGAGCCCGGCGCCGACCCAGACGACCTCGCCGGTCGCGCAGAGTTGGTCGAGCTGTTCCGGCCGGTAGCCGGGCACGCGCCGCGGCAGCACCTCGCTCTCCCAGAGCGCAACCGGCAGCGCCAGTCCCTGCAGAGGAACGAGCGCCTCGCGCAGGCTCGCGCGCCGGTCGATGCCGTGCCAGCTCGGCAGGAAGCGCGCGTAGGCGAGCTGCTCGGTCGGCTCGACCTCCTTCCGCAGGGCCGCGAGCGACGCGCGCCGCAATCGGCGCAGCACCTCCGGATCGCACCACTCGCGCTCGCTACCGCCGGGGCGCAGCTCGCCGCGCACGAGCAGATCGGCGCGCTCGAGCTCGCGCAGCAGCGGATCGACGTCGAGGCCGAAGCGCTCGTTCGCCTGCGCGGTCGTGAACGGACCGCGGCCCTTGGCGTAGCGCAGCACGAGTTGCCGCAGCGAGTCCGGGCCGCCTTCGAGGAAGACCTCCGGGAGCCCACCCGGCGGCATCGCGCCGACTGCATCGCGGTAGCGGCCGGCGTCTTCCACCGCGACGAGACGGTCCTCCCCCGCGATCCGCACGACGATCGCCCGTCGGTCACGTATGAGCGCGTTTGCAAAATACGCATCATGTTCGTTATCTCGCAAATCACCGCGTAAACGCAGAACATCATGCAATTCGTCAGGATTGCGCGGAGCTCCGCGCAACTGCCTCTCGACCTCCTCCAGCGCCGCCGGATCGATCAGCTCGCGCAACTCCTCCGGGCCGAGCAGCTCCCGGAGCAGGTCACGGTCGAGCGACAGCGCCTGGGCCCGGCGCTCGGCCGGCGGCGTGTCGTCCTCGTACATGTACGTGGCGATGTAGTCGAAGAGCAGCGAGGCCGAGAACGGCGATGCAGAAGCGGTCTCGACGTCGACGACATCCACCTGCCGCGTAGCGATGCCGCCGAGCAGCTTGCGCAGCGCGGGCAGGTCGAAGACGTCCTGCAGGCACTCGCGGTAGGTCTCCAGCACGACCGGGAACGAGCCGTAGCGCCGCGCGACCTGCAAGAGCGACTGCGCCTTCAGCCGCTGCTGCCAGAGCGGCGTGCGCTCGCCCGGCCGCCGGCGCGGGATCAGCAGCGAGCGGCCCGCGTTCTCCCGGAAGCGCGAGCCGAAGAGCGCGGTGTTCCCCACCTCCGCGACGACGAGCTCCTCGATCTCCTCCGGCGAGATCATCAGCTCGGCGGTCGGCGGCGGTGCATCGGCGTCAGGGAAGTGGAGCGCCACCCCGTCGTCCGACCAGATCGACTGGACGTCGATTCCGAGCGACTCACGCAGTCTCACCGCGATCGCCATCGCCCAGGGCGCGTGCACCCGGCCGCCGAACGGCGTCAGGATCGTTACTCGCCAGTCGCCGATCTCGTCGCGGAAGCGCTCGACCACGATCGTGCGATCCGAGGGGATTGCACCGGTCGCGGCCTCCTGCTCGCGCAGGAAGGTGACCAGGTTGCGCGCCGCCCGCTCGTCGAGGAGGTAGTCGGAGCGCAGCCGCTCGAGCGCGCGCTCGTCCGTGAGAGCCACGAGCTCGCGCGAGGCCTGGCCGATCGCCTCGCCGAGCTCGTACGGCCGTCCCACGCCCTCGCCCTTCCAGAACGGCACCGCGCCCGGCACTCCCGGCGCCGGCGAGACGATCACACGGTCGCGCGTGATCTCCTCGATCCGCCACGTCGAAGCGCCGAGCAGGAACGTCTGGCCGGCACGGGCCTCGTACACCATCTCCTCGTCGAGCTCCCCGACCCGCCCGCCGCCGTCGACGAGGTGGACGCCGTAGAGCCCACGGTCGGGGATCGTGCCGGCATTCGTCACCGCAAGCCGCCTCGCTCCCGGCCGCCCGCGGATGATGCCGCCGGTCCGGTCCCAGACGATCCGAGGCCGCAGCTCGGCGAACTCGTCCGACGGATAGCGGCCCGCAAGCATGTCGAGCACGTTCTCGAGCTGGACGCGTGAGAGGTCGGCGAAGGGATAGGCGCCGCGCACGAGCTCGTGCAGGTCGCTCACCGAGATCTCGTCCTCCGCGCAGATCGCCACGATCTGCTGGGCGAGCACGTCGAGCGGATTGCGCGGGATCACCGTCTCCTCGATCGCGCCCTCGCGCATCCGCTTTGCGACCACCGCCGACTCGAGCAGGTCGGCCCGGAACTTCGGAAAGATCCGGCCCTTCGAGACGGAGTGCAGGTCGTGGCCCGAGCGGCCCACCCGCTGCAGCCCGCGCGCGACCGACTTCGGCGACTCGACCTGGATCACGAGGTCGACGGCGCCCATGTCGATCCCGAGCTCGAGCGACGAGGTGGCGACGAGACACGGGATCTGGCCGAGCTTCAGCAGCTCCTCGACGAGCACGCGTTGCTCGCGGGCGAGCGAGCCGTGGTGGGCGCGCGCAATCTCCTTCTCGGCGAGCTCGTTCAATCGCAGCGCCAGGCGCTCGGCGAGCCGGCGGTTGTTGACGAAGACGATCGTCGAGCGGTGCTGCTCGACGAGCCGCAGGATCTCGGGATAGATCGACGGCCAGATCGACGACCCCGCGCCTTCCTCGCCGCCGGCGGCCAGCTCGCGCAAGTCGTCGACCGGGATCACGACCTGGAGGTCGAGCTTCTTGGTGCGCCCCGCGTCGACCAGCTCGATCGGCCGGCCGCCCGAGACGAAGCGGCCGATCTCCTCGAGGGGACGCTGGGTCGCCGAGAGCCCGATTCGTTGCATCGGCCTCTCCACTAGCGATTGCAGGCGCTCCAGGGACAAGGCGAGGTGGGCGCCGCGCTTGGCGCCTGCAATCGCGTGCACCTCGTCGACGATCACCGTCTCGACCGAGCGAAGCAGCTCGCGCGCCTGCGAGGTGAGCAGCAGGAAGAGCGACTCCGGGGTCGTGATCAGGATGTCGGGCGCTTTGCGCAGCATCGCGGCGCGCTCCTTCTGCGGCGTGTCGCCGGTGCGGACGCCGACGGTCAGCTCCGAGCGCAGGCCGGCGAGCGGGCCGCGCAGGTTCCGCTCGACGTCGTAGTTGAGCGCCTTCAGCGGCGAGACGTAGAGAAGCCGAAGCCCTGCGCTCGGCGCCGAGTTGAGCCGGTCGATGCCGTAGAGGAAGGCCGCGAGCGTCTTGCCGGAGCCCGTCGGCGCCTGGATCAGCGTGTGCTTGCCGCTCGCGATCGCGGGCCAGCCGAGCACCTGCGCGGGCGTCGGCGCCTCGAACGCACGCTCGAACCAGGCACGTGTGGGGGCGCTGAAGACCGAGAGCGGGTCCACCCCGCCAGCGTAGCTCTAGGCGGCTTGAGCCAAGCGGACGCGATCGCGCCCGGTGCGCTTCGCGCGATAGAGCGCGACGTCGGCACGGGAGAGGAGCTCGGCAGCGCTCTCCTTGCCGTCCCAGACGGCGACTCCGGCGGAGCAAGTCTCCTCGAGCGGGGTCACCGCGATCAGGCGCTCGACGACGACGACCGCGCCGTCTTCCTCGCATTCGGGCAGGAGCAGTGCGAACTCGTCGCCGCCGTAGCGGGCGAGCAGGTCGCTGCGGCGCAGCTCTGCCGTCCAGGCGCGCGCCGCGCTGATCAGCAGGCGGTCGCCGCCCGGATGCCCCTGGGAGTCGTTGAAGCGCTTGAAGCGGTCGAGGTCGAGCAAGGCGAGCGCGACGGGATAGCGGCGCCGGCGCGCACGCGCGAGCTCGCGGTCGAGCTCGTCGTCGAATCGACGGCGGTTGGCAAGGCTCGTCAGGTCGTCGGTGCCGGCAACGTGCTCGAGCTTCGAGACGAGATCCGCCCGCGTGAGCGCTGCGCCGAGCAGCTCGGCGACCAGCTCGAGCGCGGCGGCGGTGTCCGCGTCGAACGCGCCCCCCCGGTCGGAGAACGCCTTGAGCGTGCCCGCCTTGCGTCCGGTGCGACGCACGCAGGCCTTGCTCGTCGAGGCGCTGCCCTCGCCGATCGAGACCGCCAGCTCCTCGAGCTCCAGGGAAGCGCCCGTCGCGCCGGTCAGCCGGCGCACGTGGTCGAGCAGGCGCTCGAGAACCGGCTCGCGGCAGGGCTCGTCGACGGTGAGCGTCTGCTGGATCGCGACGATCTCGGGAAGCAGCTCACGAGGCACATCCCAAAGATCGGCTTGGCGACGATTGCATCGACACCCTTCCGGGGGATGCGCGGTTACCCGCCCTTGCGTCGAGAAGGCCGCCTCCCGGTAGCCGCACTCGTTCGGGCAAGATGCGCTGGTGCCCGACAAGCTTCACTTCACGGGCGACGACGAGGCCGACTCGCTCCTCGCGCGTGAACCGATGGCGCTGCTGATCGGCTTCGCGCTCGACCAGCAGGTACCCGTGCCGACTGCATTCCTCGGGCCGCTCAAGCTGCAGCGCCGGCTCGGCACGCTCGATGCGGGCAAGATCGCCGCGACCGACCCGGCTCGCCTCGACGAGGTCTTTCGGGAGAAGCCGGCAATCCACCGCTTCCCGTCCACGATGGCCGAGCGCGTCCAGGACCTCTGCGCGTTCGTCGCCGAGCGCTACGGCGGCAAGGCGGAGAGGCTCTGGAACGAGGCCGCCGACGGCACCGATCTGAAGCGGCGAATCGAGGAGCTGCCCGGCTTCGGCGAGATGAAGGTGAAGGCGCTCGGCTCGGTGCTCGCGAAGCGCTTCGGCGTCCAGGCCGCCCAGGAGCTCGTCCCGGGCCACCCGACCCTCGGCGACGTCGATTCCGCCGAGGCGCTCGCCGCCTACCAGGCGAAGAAGCGCGCCTACAAGGCCTCGCTGAAGAAGTAGGCGAAGTCCCTGAGGCGGGTGATGCCGTCGCGCCCAGGCTCGTCTAGATGCTTGATCGGTTAATGCCCGTAGGCGGTGAGGGCGCGGTGTGGTTGGCCGAGTTGCCAGTTGAGGTGGATGGCGGCGTTGAGGGCGAGGATGCGGGCGGCGATGCGGCAGAGCAGCCCGGCTGGTGTCTTGGCGA